>NZ_MWLP01000005.1:0-163809 GCF_010634885.1 Microbacterium sp. B35-04
CTGCTGAACGCCCTGCTCAACACCGCGTCCGGCGCGACGTGGGTGTCGCTGCACCACGGCGGAGGCGTGGGCATCGGCCGCTCCATCCACGCCGGCCAGGTCACGGTCGCCGACGGCACTCCGCTGGCGGCGCAGAAGCTGGAGCGCGTGCTCACGAACGATCCGGGCACCGGCGTCATGCGGCACGTCGACGCAGGCTACGAGCATGCGGCCGACATCGCCCGCTCGCGCGGCCTTCGGGTGCCGATGTGGGAGGGCGAGTGACCGGCTTCGACGCCCTCGATCTTCTCGCCGAGATCGAAGACGTCGGCCGGGATCGCCGGCGCGGCGGGTACACCCGGCACGTCTTCGACGATGCCGAGCGTGAGCTGCGCGACTGGTTCGTCGAGCGGGCACAACGTCTCGAGCTGGAGGTCACGGCCGACCGCAACGGCAATCTGTGGGCGTGGTGGGGCGAACCGGGACCCGACGCGTTCGTCACCGGCAGCCACCTCGACTCCGTCCCCGGTGGCGGTGCGCACGACGGACCGCTCGGGGTCGTCAGCGCCCTGGCCGCGGTCGAGCAGCTGAAGGCGGCCGGGTTCGTCCCGTCGCGACCGCTCGCCGTCGTCGTCTTCGCCGAAGAGGAGGGGTCGCGCTTCGGCCTGGCCTGCCTCGGTTCGCGGCTGCTCTCCGGCGCCGTTGCTCCCGACCGACTCGAACAGCTGACGGATGCCTCGGGGCAGCGTTTCGTCGATGTCGCCCGCGACGCGTCCCTCGATGCGCCCGGCTACGACGCCGAGTCGCTCGCGCGTATCGGCGTGTACGTCGAGCTTCACGTCGAGCAGGGCAAAGGACTGATCGACCTCGATGCGCCGGTCGCCGTCGGGTCGTCGATCCTCGAGCACGGACGGTGGCGCATCGACGTGCACGGCCAGGGCAACCACGCGGGCACCACCGACATCGCCGACCGCCGCGACCCGATGCTTCCGGCCGCGGCCGCCGTGCTGGCCGCGCGGCGCGCCGCCGCCGTGCGCACCGGCTCGCGGGCCACCATCGGCCGGCTCGAACCGGTGCCGGGCGGGACGAACGTCATCGCCTCACGGGTGTCGGCGTGGATGGACGTCCGCGCAGACTCCGAGGCCGATACGCGCGACATCGTCGCCGAGGTTCGGGCCGCGGTCGCCGAAGCGGCCGCCGCAGAGGGATGCGAGGCATCCGTCGTCGAAGAGTCGTACAGCGGCGAAGTGCGCTTCGATCCGCAGCTGCGAGACCGCATCGCGACGACGCTCGGCGGCATCCCGGCGCTGCCCACCGGCGCGGGCCACGACGCGGGGGTGCTCGCGGCGCACGTGCCGACGGCCATGCTCTTCGTCCGCAACCCGTCCGGCGTATCGCACGCTCCGGAGGAAGGCGCGGACGACGCCGCCGTCCAGGCCGGCGTCGACGCGCTCGCCCGGACGATCGAGGATCTGGCATGAGGATCTGGGTCGATCGCCTGCTCCGGGGAGGCGTCCTCGAGCGCGGAGTGCTGTTCGAGTCGGATGCCGCGGGGTCTGTCGTGACCGAGACCACCGGCACCGCAGCCCCCGCCGATGCGACGGTGCTCGACCTCGCGGTTCCCGGCTTCGCCAACGCGCACTCGCACGCCTTCCACCGCGCGCTCCGCGGGCGCACCCACGAGTCGGGGTCCTTCTGGACGTGGCGCGAGCTCATGTACCGCGCCGCCGCCCGACTGGATCCCACCACGTACCGGGACTTCGCGGCGGCGGTGTTCTCCGAGATGGTCGCGGCGGGGTGGACCAGCGTCGGCGAGTTCCACTACGTCCATCACCGGCCCGACGGCACCCGCTACGACGACCACGCGATGGAGATCGCGCTCGCCGATGCCGCGGTCGAGGCGGGCATCCGTCTCGTCCTGCTCGACACCTGCTATCTCGCGGGGGGCATCGGCCGACCGCTCACGGCGGAGCAGGCGCGCTTCGGCGACGCCGATGCCGGCGCGTGGCTGGACCGGTGGCACTCGCTGCACGCGGCACTCGCGGGCAGGTCGGAGCTCGTCACGCTCGGCGCCGCGCTGCACTCGGTGCGGGGCGTTCCGCGCGAGGCGCTCGGCCGCATCGCCCGGGAGCTGCCCGGCCAGGTGTCGCTGCACATCCATCTGTCGGAGCAGCCCGCCGAGAACGAGGACTGCGTCGCCGCTTACGGACTCACCCCCACCGAGCTCCTCGCCGAGGAGGGCGTGCTCTCGAGGCGGCTCTCGGTCGTGCATGCGACCCACCTGACCGAGGGCGACATCCGTCTTCTCGGGCAGGCGGGGGTTCACGCGGTGTTCTGCCCGACGACCGAGGCCGACCTCGGAGACGGCATCGGTCCTGCCGTCGAATTGATGGAGGCCGGGGCGACACTCGCCGTCGGGTCCGATCAGAACGCCGTGGTCGACCCGCTGCTCGAGCTCAGAGGTCTCGAAGCCGGCGAACGGCTGCGCTCGCTCCGCCGCGGGCGCATCGCGCCCGAATGGCTGTGGCGCATCGGCTCCGCCGGCGGCTACGGCGCACTCGGGCTCGCGGAGCCCGCCCGGCTCGGCGGACCGCTCGACCTCGTCGAGCTCGATCCGTTCTCGATCCGCACCGCCGGCAGCAGGATCGAGCAACTTCCTCTCACGGCGACGGCGGCGGACGTCACGCAAACGATCGTGGGCGGCCGCGTCGTCGTGCACGACGAGGTCGCGGTGGCCGAGCGCCTGCGTCGGTGCATCACCACGTTGTTCGAGGAGGACACGTTGTTCGAGGAGGACAGATGACCAGCGAGCTTGTGACCGGGATCAGCGAGCTGACGACGAACGACCCCGAGCGCGGCGGCCTGCTGGGCCGGATCACGGATGCCGCGGTCGTCGTCGACGGCGGCACGATCGCGTGGGTCGGGCACGCGGTGGATGCGCCCGCTGCCGACCGGCGCAGCGACCTCGGCGGACGCGCCGTGCTGCCGGGCTGGGTCGACTCGCACACCCACCTCGTCTTCGCCGGCGATCGGTCGGAGGAGTTCGAGCATCGGATGGCCGGCCACGCGTACCAGGCGGGGGGCATCCGCACCACGGTTCGCGCGACGACCGAGGCATCTGACGAGCGTCTCCGCACCGAGCTCTCGCTGCGACGAGCGGTCGCGCGGCGAAGCGGCACGACGTGGATGGAGATCAAGACCGGGTACGGGCTCAGCGTCGCCGCGGAGACGCGGCTGGCGCGCCTCGCCGCCGAGGTGACCACCGATGTGACGTTCCTGGGCGCGCACGTCGTTCCGCCGGACGTGGACGCCGACGACTACGTGGCGCTGGTCGCCGGCGAGATGCTCGACGCGGTGCGGCCGTATTGCACGTGGATCGACGTCTTCTGCGAGCGCGGCGCGTTCGATCCCGACCAGTCACGAGTCGTCCTGGAGGCCGGTCGGGCCGCCGGGCTCGGGCTCCGCGTGCACGGAAATCAGCTGGGCGAGGGCGACGGCGTGCAGCTCGCGGTGGAGCTGGATGCGGCATCCGTCGATCATTGCAACCACCTCAGCGCGCGCGACATCGAGGCGCTGGGATCGTCGGGCACCGTCGCGACCCTGCTGCCGGCGTGCGACCTCAGCACCCGCGAACCGTTCCCCCCGGCACGCGCGCTGCTGGACGCGGGTGCGACGATCGCGCTCGCGAGCAACGGCAACCCCGGCACGTCGAACACGACCTCCATGGCGTTCTGCGTCGCCACCGCCGTGCTGCAGATGCGTCTGACCGTGGAGGAGGCGGTGTGGGCGGCCACCGCCGGCGGCGCCGCGGCGCTGCGCCGGTCAGACAGCATCGGCGCGATCATCCCCGGCTACCGGGCGCACCTGCACGCGATCGATGCGCCGTCCGTCTCGCACTTCGCCTACCGCCCGGGCATGGATCTCACGTACCGGGTGTGGGGTTGACCGAGAGCCTGTCAGAGCTCACGCGTCATCGCCCCGCTCCCTGCGGGAGCACTTCCATTCCCACAGCTGCTCGACGCCGAAGAATCGACTCGTGCTCAGGACGACCACGGGCGTGATCACGACCGCGAGGATCAACCGCTGCCACCATTCGAACGGCTGGACGGCGCAGATCACCACACAGACGACCGCTATGAGACCGGCGCTCGACGAGAGGAACCTACCCAGGCGGCGCCTCAAACGACCGCTCCGACCGAACGAACGCTAGACACGGGGTCCGAGGCGCGTCATGACGACCTCGACGCCGCGAAGGGAGCGGAGCGCACCGGGATCGTCGACGTCCTCCACGTTGTCAAGGCGGAGCTCACGGAGAGCTGCGAGAGACGAGAGTGCCGCACACCCCGTCAGCCGGCCGATGTCGGCCAAGCTCACCTTCCGCAGGTGCTTGAGGTCTGAGAGAGCAGCGATGTCGAGGTGTCGCGGGCCCTGCACGTCGAGCTCACGCAGACCCGGGGCTGCGCCGACCACGTCGAGGGCGGTGAGGCCGGTGGCACCGTGGAGTGCGAGGCTCTTGAGCTCAGGAGGCACGCGCTCCAGACGGCCCGCGTCGACCTCTCCGAGATACAGCTCTCGCACGGCGGGCAGCGCTGTCACCGACTCACGCCCCCGCAATTCGCCCTCATAGAACGTCAGGCCTCTCAGCTTCGACAAGTCGATGTCGTCGCCGCCTGCCGCGATCAGCGAAAGGTGGGACAAGGCGGTCAGGTCGCCGATGCGGGCGGCGTGCACGGGACCGTATATCCAGAGCCCGCGGAGGTGCGGGAACCACTGGAGGAACTCCAGCTCACTGTGCTCACGGGGCACACGCCGCAACGCGAGCCCGAGCCCCTCGGAGAGGATCCGATCCGCTTCCGCGCGCGTGGGGATGCGGCGATCGAACTCTGCGAAGCGCGGGCCGCCGGGTGTGAGCGGGTCCGCGATGTGCAGCGCATCCACGACGTGGGCGGGCGAGGCGCTCGTGCCGGACGGCGACGGATTCCCGCGCGCGTGCCGGCGATAGTCGACCCAACCCGCAGAGAGGAAGATGCCGAGGCTCATGGTCAGCGCAACGACGACGTTCAGCCACCCGTACCCCATCACCAACACGATCAGGGGGATGCCCAGCGCGACGTAGGGATAGGGCGTCGGAACCAGCCAGCGAAGGAAGGTCATGTCAATTCCGCGCTTCCACCGATCCGCTTTAACCGTTGCGGTGCCCCCGACGAGCATCGCGCTCTCCGCCCCACCCGAACCAGGACATCGTTGCACGCCGCGCGAACCGGCCACCGACCGAAGGCGGGGCCTGTGGATATGCAGCTGCACCTGGGGCCGACCATAATCCGGTGACCGCTGCAGCCGGCATGCGTACGCGCCGACACGCAGCGGCGGATGGTGAGCGAAGGTAGAGCCGTGGAGAGCAGCCAGGTCGTCGATCTGTTTCGCGTGTTCGCGGCCGCGGAACTGAGAGTGTGGCTGGCCGGCGGCTGGGCCGTGGACGCGATCGTGGGGCGTCAGACGCGAGCACACGGCGACATGGACGTGGCGGTGGACACGCGGGACCTGCGCAGGCTCCTCGAACTGCTCGGCGAGCGGTGTTTCGTCGTGACCACGGACTGGGCGCCTTCCCGGCTGGAACTCACGGCCCCCGACGGTCAAGCCGTCGACGTGCATCCCGTGGCATTCGCCGAAGACGGCAGCGGAGAGCAGGCGGGCCTGGGTGGCGACACCTTCCACTACGCGGCGGACGGATTCGCGCTGGGCATGATCGACGGCTCCGCGATTCCCTGCCTCTCGGTCGCCCAGCAGCTGCGGTTTCGGGAGGGGTACGAGCTTCGCGCCGCGGACATTCACGACCTCGAGTTGCTGCGGAAATACCGCTAGCGATCGTCAGCGCGGCGCGGAAGTCCGCCCGGCGCTGGCGGGAATCGCGTGGCATCTGTCGGATCACCCGGGTGCGCGGCATCCGGGTTCCGCGCACAATGGCGGCATGACAGGGCAGGGGAGCATCTTCCGGATGTGGCGCGGCACTGTGCGGAGCGAGGATGTCGACGAGTACGTCGCCTACATCGAGCGCACCGGCATGGCGGAATACCGCGAGACGCCCGGCAACCTCGACGCGTGGATGCTGACGCGCGACCGCGGCGACGGCACGACCGAGATCCTGACGGTCTCGCGCTGGGAGAGCTTGGAGGCCATCACACGCTTCGCCGGCGCCGACATCGACACCGCCGTCTACTACCCCGAGGACGACCGGTTCCTGGTCGAACGCGACGACGTCGTGCGTCATTGGACCCAGGTGTCGTAGACCCCGGCACGACTGGGCACCTGCGCGCACGGATGCCGTAGATGGGTGCTGACGCCCCGGGACCGGACCGGGCTCCGGGGCATCAGCAGACCCTGTGGGCCTATGCTGCGGCCTCCTCCGATGCGGCGACGTAGGCCTTGCCGGCTTCGGCGATGGTCGCGGCCACGGCTTCGGGGTTCGAAACCGATGTCGCGTGCGAAGCCCCGGCGATCTCGGTGGTGCCGCGGGATGAGGCCCGCGCTGCGCCGGCGCGCAGGACGGCGACCGGGATGTTGCGGTCCTGATCGCCGAACACATGCCAGGACGGGATGTCGTTCCACGCCGGCCGGTCGGTGGCGAGCCCTTCCGAAAGCGCGGCCTGGGTCACCGGACGCTGCGTCGCCGCCATGATGTCGGTGACATCCTCAGGGACATCCGCCGCGAACTGGTCGTGGAACAGCTCCGGACGGATCACGTACTCGTTGCCACCGGTCGCGACGGGGTACGCCGCGAGAGCGTCGCCGAGGGTGCTCCCGGGCGCGCTCGTGGAGAGGTCGAACGCGCTCTGCCCGGTCTCGGGCACGAAGGCGTTGACGTACACGAGGCCGACGACGTTGCTGCTGTCCGCGGCGGCCTGCGTGATGATCATCCCGGCGTAGGAGTGGCCGACGAGGACGACAGGCCCGTCCACCGAGGCGATGACATCGCGGACGTACGCGGCGTCGCTCGAGAGGCTGCGCAGCGGGTTGGCCGCCGCGATCGCGCGGACTCCGTGCTCCTGCAGGCGGGCGATGACGCCGTTCCAGGACGCGGACTCGGCGAAGGCGCCGTGAACGAGGACGATGGTGGGCTTCTGGTTTGACATGATCTGCTTCCTTCTCGTGTGTTGTCGGTGTGGCTGGATCAGGCGAGAGCGGTGGCCTTGGCCGGGGTGAGGACGGCCCGCTCGGGATCGAAGGCCTTGCGCAGGATGAAGACGGCCTGCTCCACCGCGGCGGTGGTTGCCGCCGACGGGCGCAGCGGGTTGAGCATCATGAAGTCGTGGATGGTGGCGTCGTAGCGGACAAGGGTGGTGCGCACCCCTGCCTCGATGAGCTTCCGTCCGTACGCTTCGCCCTCATCGCGGAGGACGTCGTTCTCGTCCACGATGAGGAAGGTCTCGGGCAGTCCGGCGAGGTCGTCGACCGAACCCTGCAGTGGTGAGGCGGTGACGTCCTTGCGCGCCTCGGCGTCGGGAAGGTAGCAGTCCCAGAACCAGGCCATCGCGTCGGCGCGCAGGTGGAAGCCTTCGGCGAACTCGCGGTAGCTGCCGGTGTCCATGCCGGAATCGGTGACGGGGTAGTACAGCGACTGGTGGATGAACGTGACATCCCCGCGCCGCTTGGCGAGGATCGCGACGACGGCCGCCATGTTGCCGCCGACGGAATCTCCGGCGATGGCGAGGCGGGCGGCATCCAGCCCCTTCGCGGCACCTTCCCGCGTGATCCACTGCGCGACGGCGTAGGCCTGCTCGATGGCGACGGGATGCCGCGCCTCGGGCGACCGGTCGTACTCGACGAACACCACCGCAGCGTCCGCGCCCGTCGCGATCTCGCGAACGAGCCGGTCGTGGGTGCCCGCGTTGCCGAGGACCCAGCCTCCCCCGTGGACGAAGAGCACGGCCGGGAGCGGGCCGCTCGCACCGATCGGCTTCGCGATGCGAACCCGGACGTCGCCGACGGCCGCCGGCACGGTGAGCCACTCCTCCTCGATGTCGGGTTTGTCGACGGGTGCGGCCTGCACATCGTCGAGGAGTTTGCGCGCACCTTCGACGCCGAGATCGGCGAGGAACGGTGGGGCCGAGGTGAGGTCGGCGAACGCCTGGGCCTCCGGCTGCAGAGTGTGGTCGAACATGTCGGTTCCTTCTGTCTGGTGACGGGTGGGCGGTGCGAAAGCTCGACCAGTTCGTGCCGAGCCTGCAAAGAAGACCGCGGATCGCCCGCCGTTGTGACACCGACGTCGAAGAAGATGAGATCTGGTCCTATTTACCCGGACCAGATGTTAACGCTTCCTATTTACTAGCACACAAGGTATCTTCATTCTCGCGAGCTGAGGAATGGAGCGAGAAGTGACCATCGACCCACGCACTGCACTGGCTGATGACGACCCGGACGTGGAGGCCTACACGCGGTCGAGACGGATGCTGTTCGGCATCGCGTACCGCATCCTCGGCAACGCGGCTGACGCTGAAGACGTCCTCCAGGAGACCTGGGTGCGGTGGCAGCTCTGTGATCGCGGCGCTGTCCGAGAGCCGGCCGCGTTCCTGGCAACGACCACGACCCGCCTTGCCATCAACGTGCTCACCAGCGCGCACACGCGCCGCGAGACCTACATCGGGCCGTGGCTTCCAACCCCCGTGGACACCAGCAGCGACCCCACGCTCGGCGCCGAGCGGGCCGAAGCCCTGGCGTTGGCGACATTGCTCCTCATGGAGCGGCTCACACCGACCGAGCGGGCGGCCTACGTCCTGCGCGAAGCATTCGTATACCCGTACGCCCGCATCGCGGAGGTCGTCGAGACGACCGAGGCTGCCGCGCGCCAGCTCGTCAGCCGAGCCCGCAAGCATCTCGCCGGCGACGCCCGGCGCGGGGTGAGCCTGGAAGCCCAGCGCCTCTTCTTCCAGGCGTTCCTCGATGCAGCCCGCAGCGGCGATACCGCCGTCCTCGAGCGCATGCTCGCGACCGATGCGGTGAGCTACACCGATGGCGGGGGCGCCGTCCACCGCACCGCCCGCCGCCCGATCCGCAGCCGCGACAAACTCGTCCGGTTCCTCCTCGGGATCTCGAAGTGGTTCTGGGGCGATGTCACATTGCAGCCGGTCAGAGCGAACGGACAAGAAGCCGCCCTCCTGTCGCGCGAAGGACGCGTCTTCGCCCTGCTGACGATCACCCTCGAGGCTGGCGCCGTCAGTCAGATCATGTGGGTCATGAATCCTGCGAAACTCGGCGCCATCGCGCCCGCAGAGGGGGCTCGGCAGGGACCCCTGGGCGCGGAGCTCTCGGATGTGTATCTGTAATTACCTCGCCTGCTATTGACTGGAGCACGTGCTAGCGTCGATGCGTGACCGAGGAAGCCTCCGCTGCCCCCGTCGTGGCGCTCGACGACATGGTGTGCTTCAACCTGCACGCCGCGTTCCGCGCCGTCACCGCGGTGTATCGGCCGCTGTTGGAACCCCTCGGCCTTTCGTACCCGCAGTACCTGGTCCTCGCGATGCTCTGGGAGCACGGCGACCTCCCGGTCGGCGAGCTGGTCTCACGACTGCGGTCGGACTACGGGACCATCACCCCCCTCGTAAAGCGCATGGAGACGCAAGGGCTCGTCACACGCACCCGTAACCCGAAGGACGAGCGATCCGTCACCGTGGCACTCACGCCCGAGGGCGATGCGCTCAGGGTCCACGCACCGCGGATCTACCAGGTCATCACAGACACGTTCGGGTTCACCCCGGAGAAGGCGGATGCCGCGCTCGACGTGCTCCAGTCGATCGTCGCGAACGCCGCCAAGACGCCGGCAGCCGACGAGCGTCACCCTGGGCCATGAGCCCTCAGCAGCCGCATCACGTCGCGATCGCCCGAGCCTGACGGCAGGCGCAGCTCGACGGCTTCCCGGACAGCACGCTGCATCCGTCACAACTGCTGCTCCTCCCTTGTCATAGCTGCGGGTGCACAACCGTGCGCCCTGGACACGCGGAAGGCCAGGGGATCCCGAAGATCGCGGCTCCCCTGAACCCCCATCACGCGGGTCCCCGACATACGGGTATCGGAGGAACAGATGAGCGACAGCCTCGACGATCGGGTCGTGCTCGTGACCGGCGCGTCTTCAGGAATCGGACGCGCCACCGCCCTGGCGCTTGCACGCGGCGGAGCGAAGGTCGCCGCAGGTGCGCGCCGACGAGACCGGCTGCGGACTCTCGCCGACGAAGCGCCCGGTGAGCTGTTCCCACTGGAACTGGACGTCACCGACTCCGGGTCGGTCCAACGGGCGATCGCCGCGACCGTCGAGAGGTTCGGGCGTCTCGACGCCCTCGTGAACAATGCGGGGCTCATGCAGAGCGGGATGATCTTGGGTGCGGATACGCGCGAGTGGGTCCAGATGGTCGAGACCAATCTCCTGGGTTCCATGTATGCGGTCCACGCGGCACTGCCTCATCTGATCGAAACGCGGGGGGCGATCGTCCAGGTGTCTTCGACGTCCGGACGCATCGCCTCGCTCGGGAGCGGCGTGTACTCGGCGACCAAGTTCGGCATCTCGGCATTCTCCGAGGCGCTGCGTCAAGAGGTGACCGCCCGCGGGGTGCGCGTCATCCTGATCGAACCCGGGTTCGTCGCCACCGAGCTCACCAGCCACATCACGGATCCGGCCATGCGGGCAACCGCGGCGGAGATCGGACAGTCCATGCGGACGCTGGTGCCGGAGGATATCGCGCAGGCGGTCGTCTACGCCCTGAGCCAGCCCGACCATGTCGCGGTGAATCAGATCCTCATCCGCCCCACCGATCAGGTCCGCTGACACCGGTTCTCGCTCGCATGCCCGTGCGATGGCCGGGTGCGCGAGTGCCCGGATCTCCCTCCCCAGTCACCCCGCGGACGCTACCCGGATGCGGCGGCGTTCGTAAGTCAGGGTCGCCGCGAGGAGCAGCAACCCGACGGCCACCCCCGCGATCTGGGCCGGAAGAGGCTCCACCTCCCTTGCGAAGATCAGAAGGAGGGCTACGAGCGCTCCCCCGAGGACGGCGTTCACGGCTCCGACCATGCTCGCCATGGTGAAGAGAAACGAGGAGCGGGAGTAACGCACACCCAACTCGCCGGTGCGCGGGCTGTCGAGCGAGATCAGATCCGGCCCCGAGGGATGCAAACCGACGAAATGTTCCCTGATCCGCTCCATGCGCCGGCGCACGGTGATGTTCTCGACGCTGGTGTCGACCAGCCGCACGACGGTGAACCACCCCAGCATGAAGATCGTCGGGAAGACAGTGAAGGCGAGACTGGCCAGCAACGCCGGCGATCCGCCCGCGAACCCGATCGCCACGAGCCCACTGGACAGTGTCGACAAGTAGATCGTGCTGCGCGTCCCGGCCTCACTGATCGTCGAGCTCGCGACAGATTGGAGCACGAAGAGCTCTGTGCCCACAGCACTGTTGAACGCGGAGGCGTTGGAGTCGGCATCCGCCATCATGCGCTCCTCACGATCGCGGCCGTGTCGGCGCCCGTCGCCCGGTTCGCCATGGTCAGTCATCACAGGTCCTTCCGATGTCGAGGTGCGAGTCGGTCCCGGCCGTTGTCAGTCGGCCACCCACGCAAGACAAGACCGGACGAAACCCGCGGATGTGACGACCGGAAGAGAACAGGGCCGTGTCGTGGTGCGGCAGCCCGAGTGTGCGGAAGGATGCTTTCATGCCTGGGATACGTCGACTCCGCGCAGGGGCCACGGTGAGCGTGAGCGTCGTCGTCCTCCTCGTCCTTGCGCTCGGTGGATGCGCATCGGAGGCGCCTGCAACGGATGCAGCCGATCCGAGCTTGATCGCCGAGCGCGCCAGCGTCGTCGGGATCGCGCCTGAACTCGTGTACACCACCCGGGTGGACGGCTACGATCTGGCGCCGCAGTCGGTCGGGCCGGGCGCTGCTGACGGGATGTCGGCCACCTGGGTCGATGAGACCAACGGCGCCATGCTGACCATCCGAACGGACAGAGGTGAACTGACGGCAGCCTCCTGCGTCGAAACACCGCTGTGGGATGCGCCGGACGAACCGGTGACATGCAGGGATGAGGAAGGCGTCTGGCACCGATCAGGCGGCACCGTCCACGAGTACATCGCTGTCAGAGACGGCGCCTTGATCCGGGTCACGGGAATGAACGACGCCTCACGCGCGGAGCTTCTGGCAGCAGCGAAGGCCGTGCATGTGCCGTCGGATGCGGAACTCGAACTCCTCTTCTCCGACCTTCCGGAGGTCTCCCCTGAGCCGGTCGAGCGTGGCGACCTGCCCGAGAACGGCGACGGAGCGCCCATCGATCCCGTCGGACCGGGCGGCTGACCCTGCCGCGCGAAGCTGCTCCGCAACGCCCTGCCCCCACCGAAAGCGGTGACAGCGGCCCACCGACGCGCGTGCGGCCTCGCTAGAATCGCGTCGACGGGAGCCGGCTATGACCGAGGACGCGGCATCAACAGCCCACCGGGGCGGTGATCGGGGAGCCGGGGCTGATGCCAAGCGCTCGCAAGACCGACTCCGGGACCTGCTGCGGGCGACGACCTCTGTCGTAGAGAGGCTCGATCTCGAGGTCGTGCTTCGCCGTCTCGTGGAGGCAGGCATGAGCCTCGTCGGTGCGCGGTACGGTGCGTTGGGGGTGATCAGCGCAGAGGGCGGCCTCGAGCGCTTCATCCATGTCGGAATCGACACGCCGACGGTGGAGCGCATCGGTCCTCTCCCGTCGGGGCGCGGTGTTCTGGGTGCCGTCATCGCTGACCGCGAGCCGATCCGACTGGACCATCTGCACGAAGACCCGCGTTCTGCGGGGTTCCCCGCCCAGCATCCTGAGATGGAGTCGTTCCTCGGCGTACCCTTGCGGGTCGGCGAGCAGGTCTACGGCAATCTCTACCTGACGGAGAGCGAGAACGGATCTTTCAGCGCAGAGGATGAAGAACTCATTGTCGCGCTTGCGGCCACCGCCGGCATCGCCATCGAGAACGCCCGCCTGTACGACGTCGCCCGCACCCGAGAGAACTGGAACGCCACCATCGCGGAGGTGATGGCTGCCATGTTGGATGTCAGCGGCGAGAACGTGCTCGACGTCATCGCGGAACGCGTCGCGGCGCTGATCGACGCTGACCGCGTAGCGGTCGCGGTCCCGCGCGGCGATGGCGAGCTGGCCTTGACGACCGTCTACGGCTCCGACTCGGATCAGCTCCGCGGCCGCGCATACCCAGCGGCCGGGACGCTCTCTGCTCGCGTCCTCGCCACCCGGCGCGCAGTGAGCAGCGACGGCCGGTCACAATGGACCACGCTGGACTGGTGGCCACAGGTCGGACCGACGTTGGCGATCCCTCTGTTCGCGAACGACGAACCGCTCGGCGTGCTGAGCGTCTCACGACCGAAAGGCGGAGAGGCGTTCACCGACGCAGACGTGGATATGGCATTCGCATTCGCCGCTCAAGCCAGCATCGCCCTCGAAGTGGTGCGCGCACGCGAAGACCGCCAGCGGCTGACTACTGCGCAAGACCGAGAGCGCATCGCACGCGACCTGCATGACCATGTCATCCAGCGCCTGTTCGGCGCCGGACTTGCGCTCCAAGCTGTCTCGGCCACCGTCGACCCCGAGAGCTCCTCTGACATCGACGCCCAGATCGACGCGATCGATGCGGCCATCCGGGACATCCGCACGGTCATCTTCGCTCTCAGCAGCGGCGAACGGCGTGGATCGAAACGAGTGCGAGACCGGCTCCTGGACGTCGTGGCGGAAGTCGCGGCAACGTGGACGTCCCAGCCGCGGATCTCGTTCGCGGGCCCGCTCGACAGCCTTGTCTCCGCTGAGCTCGCAGATGACTTGGTGGCGGTGCTCAGAGAACTGCTCACGAACGTCTTCAAGCATGCCCAGGCGCAGACGGTCGAGATCGAGGTGGCGATCGCCGGGGAGGACGTGACGCTCGTTGTGGCCGACGACGGACAGGGGATCTCCGACTCCGCGCCGCGAAGCGGACTCGCCAACGTCGCCGAACGCGCGTCGCTGCGAACGGGCTATTGCCGGGTCGCCTCCCGCGCGGAGCGCGGCACTCGGATCGAGTGGAGCGTCCCGGTTGGTCCCGCTCATGCGGAGCGCGCATGATCCGGGTGTTCCTCGTCGACGACCACGAGATCGTGCGGCGCGGGATAGCTCAACTGGTCGATGCCGAGGTCGATCTGGACGTCGTCGGCGAAGCCGCGACGGTACACGAGGCCATGCGCAGGATTGCGGCCACGCGGCCGGATGTCGCGGTGCTGGATGCGCGTCTTCCCGACGGGAGCGGTATCGACTTGTGCCGCGACATCCGTTCTGCGAACCCGGACGTGTTCTGCCTCATCTTGACCGCATACGACGACGACGAAGCACTCCGTTCCGCCGTGCTCGCCGGCGCGAGCGGCTACGTGCTGAAGGACGTTCGAAGTCGGTTCCTGGTCGAGGCCATCCGCCGGGCCGCCAGCGGAGCGACCGTCCAGGCAACGGATGTCCTGCTGCATGCCGCGAAGGCCATGCACCCGGAGTCGCAGACCGCTCGCGAATCCCCGCGCCCCGCCCTGTCGCTCCGAGAGAACCAGATCCTCTCACTGATCGCAGAAGGACTCACGAATCGCGAGATCGGTGAACGCCTCGGCCTGGCGGAGAAGACGGTGAAGAACTACGTGAGTGGACTGCTTGCCAAGCTGGGGATGGAACGCCGCACTCAAGCCGCCGTGTACGGTGCTGAGCGCAAGCACCACCAGGGCTGACCGGACGCCCGCGAGGACGGGACCTTCGGCCTATGCGTGCGGGGACAGACGAACGAGGATTCGTCCCATGGGGACGATCTATTACGGCGGGTCTGCGACCCCGATTCACATCGAGGACCGCGCGCTCGCGCACCTCAAAGTGGTGATCGCCACGAAGCTCCGGCGCAACGAGAGCTTCACGGTGTCCTGGCGGCATCCGGAGGACCAGCCCCGCGGCCGCACCACCATTTGGCTAGGGCCGTCGATCCCCCTGCGGTTCGTCTTCGACGACTCGAAGCCGGCGGAACTGTCCCGGGCATGGATCGAGGAGCTCGCCAAGTCGGCGAACTCCTCGGGCGGGATCATGCTCATCGCCGACCACTTCGACACCGACCTGGAGCACACGCTCACGGCATCCGGCGATCTCGATCAGGACAAGGGCGTGTGGCACCCGGAGACCGACGAGCCGCCCGTCGCCGAAGACGACCCCTCGAGTGGTCCGGACAACGCTCGCGCCCGGCGCCGGACTCTGGCGCGCCCATGACACATCGTCTGCGCCTCCCGTGACGGCGCCGGCGTAAAGCGAACACGACCTGCCTGCCGCCCGCAGTGGCGGATCCGTTGCATCCGCGATTGACTGTGCAGAGCAGACGCCCGCCGACATCTGCTCCGCACGGGAGGCTCATCCTCATGGACTCGAATCAGGACTCCGCCGTCTTGGCAATGACCACCGATGAATGCTGGAATCTGCTCGCGCGGCACGAACTCGGACGCCTCGCCACCAGTGTCGACGATGTACCCGACATCTTTCCCGTCAACTACGTCGTCGACGGACCGTCTGTGCTCTTCCGCACGGCTCCGGGGTCCAAACTCGCTGAGATCTCCGCCAACCGACAGGTCGCCTTCGAGGTCGACGAGTACGACGACGCACAAGCCGCGAGCGTGGTGATCAAGGGGACCGCGAGGCGCCTCGAGACTCAGAGTGAGATCGACGCCGCCGATGCACTCGGCCTCGTTTCATGGGCGCCGACCCTGAAATACCGCTGGGTGCGCATCTCCGCGCATACCGTCAGCGGTCGACGCTTCGCGCGAGCGCTGGAGCCGGACCGGTACCGCGCCAGCGATGTGGACGACAGGAACTGAGCGCCCGGCACGCAGTACCCGTCATGGTGTCGCGTCCGTCGCCGGCCGCTTGGGAAGCACCGTGATCACCGGCGTCCCGGCCGTCACCGTGCCTTCGAGGACGGGGGTGATGTCCCCGAAGTCATCGGCGTTGAGCACGACTACGGGGGTGATCAGCGGGTATCCGGCCGCCTCGATCACTTTCCGATCGAAGGTCACGAGCGGCGTACCGAGCTCGACGCGGTCGCCGTTCTTCACCTTCACGTCGAAACCCTCGCCCTTCAGGTTGACGGTGTCGATGCCGACGTGGATCAGCAGTTCCACCCCGCCGTCGAGGACGAGACCGAACGCGTGACCCGTCGGCTGCGCAGCCGCGATGACTCCCGGCGCTGGCGCGTACACGGTGTCGCCGGCCGGGATGATGGCCACACCCGGGCCCATCGTCCCTCCAGCGAACACGGGGTCGGGCACCTCCGAGAGAGGTACGACCTCGCCGTCGAGGGGTGCGGCGACCTCGATCGCGACGCGCTCGAGCAGCGCGGTGGCCGTTGCGGCCGTCGCTGCAGCGGCCGAAGGCTCCGATGCGTCGATCGCGCGGGCCTCGCCCGCCTCCACGGCCGCCGGCGCAACGTGTTCCGCTGCGGCGGCGGCCTCGGCGGCATCCCGTACCGCCTCGAACTCCGCCTGCTGCTCGGGCGTGCGGAAGTTGGCACCCATCACGAGGAACATCGACGTGAAGAATGCGCCGGCGATCGCGATCGCGTAGAGGCCGATCGGTTCGAACGCCGGGATCGTCAGCAGCGATGTGAACACGAACGCCTGGGTCGTGATGCCGTCCGGCAGGCTCATGATCCAGCTGCCCGTGCCGATGATGAGGCCGCCGACGAAGCATCCGACGAGCATGCGCGGATAGATCCTCTTGAAGCGCAGATGGATTCCGTACAGAGACGGCTCCGAGATCCCGCCGAGCAGGCCGGCCGCGAGGGCACCCGTCGCAGTCTGCCGCATCTGCGTGTCACGGTGGCGCATCGCGAGCACGAGCACACCGGCGGTCGCGCCGAAGCACGCGAAGTTCCACGCACCCATCGGGCCCTGGATGAAGTCGTATCCGAGTGTCTGGATGTTCAGGAGCATGACGGCGTTGATGGGCCAGTGCAGACCCAGCGGCACCATGAAGGGATAGGCGAGCGGGATGACGATCGCGAAGATGAACGGCGAGAAGCCGTTGATCGCCGCGAGCAGGTTCGCCAGCGCAGCCCCGGCGTAGACGCCGATCGGGCCGATGATGAACGCCGTCAGCGGGATCATGACGAGCATCGCGAGGAACGGCACGAAGATGAGCTGCAGGTTGGGCGTGATGATCTTGCGCAGCAGCTTGTAGAGCGGACCGAGGGCAGCGGCCATGAGCAGCGGCGGGAAGACCTGCGAGCTGTAGTCGAAGATCGTCAGCGGAAAGCCGAAGATGGGGACGATCGTGACGTCCACGCCGAAGACGTTCGTCGGCTCCACCCCATCGCCGAGCGCCAGGAACCCCGGGAGCATCAGCACCGCCATTATCCCGAAACCCACCCAGGGGTCGGCGCCGATCTTCTTCGATGCGTTGTAGGCGACCATCAGCGGCAGGAACACGAAGATGCACTGCCACATCAGGTTGACGAACGCCCACTGCGGTTCCAGCGTGACGCCGGGCGCGTTCCAGTCGGGGATGACGTTCAGAGTGGCCATGAGGGCCATGAAGGTGATGAAGAACGACGCCCCGAGCAATGCCCCGAGGAGCGGCCGGAACGAGTCCGACAGGAACTCGAAGAAGGAGTCGATCCACGCGACCTTGCCGCGGACGCCCTTGGCGCGCTCCCGCGCCTTGATCGCGTCGATATCGTCGGCCCCGCCACCTCCGCCGCCGGACTTCATATCCGGAAGCGCCATGATGTCGTTGTAGACGGTCTGGACCGCGCCGCCCATGACGACTTGGTAGCGGTCGCCGGCTTGCGGTACCGCGCCCATCACACCCGGGATGGCCTCGACGACTTTCTGGTCGACGCTTGAAGAGTCCACCAGCTGGAATCTCAGCCGGGTCGCGCAATGCGTGAGGCTATCGATATTGGCCGGCCCGCCGACACTCTTGACGATGTCGGCTGCGGTGTTGTTTGCCATCAGATCGTCTCCCTTGAAGAGCTCCCCGCCGAAATGTGCGGCGGCCCCTGGAGCGACAGTGAGGGATGACCGCCATTTGAGCGTGATGCTATACCGGCTCGTCTCGGAAGTGCGCGATTCAGCCCCTCACGCCGGTGCCACCTGAGTCGGGCAGATCACGGTCTGTCCGGGCGGAACCTCGACGACCGCACCGCCACCCCTGTCAGTACGCGCTTCAAGATCGCGGTCGGTCGTCTGGCCACAGGCATCCCGGTGGCCGCAGGGGTGTAATGACAGTCACTATTCACTCCGCGGCGTCGCTTCGGCGACCGTTGGTGTCGTCGCCCTCGTCGCCGTGTCGCTCAGCGGATGCGCGTCGCAGACGCCGGAGAACGGCGACGGTGCGCCGATCGATCCGGTCGGACCGGGCGGCTGACGCGGCGTCACTCCTGTTCGTGCGTCGCCCCGCCGTTGCCGCGTGCGTCGTACTCGGCGTCGGTGACGTGGTCGCCCCAGACCGCGCTGGGCTGACCGGGAAGGGTGTCCCAGATGGCGAGGTGGGTCATGAAGCTTCCGGGCGCGGCGCCATGCCAGTGCTCTTCATCGGGCGGGCAGATCACGGTCTGTCCGGCCGGAACCTCCACGGCCGCGCTGCCACGGGACTGTATCCGCGCGATCCCTTCCAGGACATGAAGGGTCTGCCCTCCGGGATGCGAGTGCCACGCGGTTCGCGCGCCAGGAGCGAAACGGACGAGACCGGCGTTGGCTTGCTGGCCGGGTGCGCTGGGCGCGGCGATCGGGTCGAGCCATACGTCGCCCGTGAACCACTCGGGCGGATTCTTGACCGTGTCCGGCCGCTGTACTTGCATCGGGTTTCCCTTCGCTGGTCTGATGAAGCTGTTGTCCAGTGTGCGCCGGACACCTCTGGCGAGGGAGGCCCTGTCAGTACGCGCTTCAACATCGCGGTCGGCCATCTGGACCCGGGCATCCGGGCAGCCGCAGGGGTGTAATGACAGTCACTCCCAGCCGCGGCCTGCGCGTTCGTACAGTCGAAAGATGGTTATCCAACTCGAACTGAACAACGGAGTGACGATGCCGGCCCTCGGTCTCGGCGTCTTCCAGACGCCGGCTGCCGAAACAGCTGAAGCGGTGACGACTGCGCTTCGCACCGGCTACCGCCACATCGACACCGCGGCGTCGTATCTGAACGAGCGCAGCGTGGGCGAAGGCATCCGCGCATCCGGCATCGATCGCGACGAGATCTTCCTGGAGTCCAAGATCTGGGTCAGTCACTTCGGCTTCGACGAGACCCTGCACGCTTATGACAAAGCCGTTGGCAAGCTCGGCGTCGATGTGATCGACCTGCTGATCCTGCACCAGCCGCTCGCGAGCCGGTTCGACCGGACCATCGCTGCCTATCAGGCGCTCGAGCAGCTGCTTGCCGACGGGCGCGTGCGCGCGATCGGGGTCTCCAACTTCCAGCCCCAGCACCTCGCCGACCTGCAGGCGCAGACGAGCGTGGTGCCGGCGGTGAACCAGATCGAGCTGCACCCGTACTCGCAGCAGCGCGAGCTTCAGGAGCTGCACGCGGGACTGGGCATCGTGACGCAGGCGTGGTCTCCGATCGGCGGCATCACGTTCTACCCGGGATTCGGGGACGATCGCAGGAGCACCTTGGAGGATGAGGTGCTGCAGGGCATCGGCGCAGCTCACCGGAAGAGCGCGGCGCAGGTCATGTTGCGCTGGCACGTGCAGCAAGGCCGCTCTGCCATTCCCAAGTCTGTGAGGCCGGAGCGGATCGCCGAGAACTTCGACATCTTCGACTTCGAGCTCACCGCCGACGAGGTCGCCCGCATCGACGGGCTTGACACGGGCCGCAGCACCTATCAGCCCTCCGCCGAGGCGGACGACCGGTACCTGTCCTTCGCCATCCCCGAGGCGTGACGGACATTGCCTGAACGAGTGAGCCCCTCGTCCCGTCTCGGGGCGAGGGGCTCACTCGTTCAGCTTGCGTCGCCGACTACCTCGGCTCGATGCGAAGCGTCGTGGTCTTCGCGATGGGGCTGGTGATGTGCTGGGATGGCGCACCCCGGCCATACTTCGCGAAGTAGGCGTCGTCGATGGCGCGGTCGTGGGCGTGATCCGGGATGTAGGTGACAGGCTGCGTGTCCCCGCTCCAGGACACGAACCCCTCCAGATGGCGGATGACGCCCCTGTACCACTGGCCCTCGGGCCCGTACACAGAACGAACGTACAGAGCGCCGTCGACGACGACGTGCCACACGGTGACGAGCGTGCGCGCGGAGCCGTCTTGGCGGCGCCCGGCGACGCGGATCTCGCTCGCGCGAGCGAGCGTGTCGAGGCGTTGCTTGGTCCAGGTACTCATGTCGAAGATCTCCAATCAGGTCAGCCGAGCCGGCCGGCGCGCATGGCCGCGATGACCCCGCCGTCGATGAGCAGGTCAGAGCCGGTGATGAACGCGCCTTCCGGGCCGAGCAGGTACGCGGCGATGTTCCCGATCTCGACCGGGGTGCCCATCCGTCGCGCGGCGGAGGTGTCGATCATCGCGGCATAGCCGGCGGCGTTCGGGCCGGTCATCTCGTCCTGGGCCAGAGGGGTGGAGATGATGCCGGGGCTGAGGCAGTTCACACGGGCGCCACGGGCACCCCACGTCACAGCGGCTGCCTGCACGCGGAGCGCGTTGGCGCGCTTGGCGAGGGTGTACGCGGCGCCGGAATCTCCGACCGCTTCCGGGTCGAGCGCTGCGAGTTCCAAGAGCTCCGCCGCAGGCGTATTGGCGAGGGCGTACTCAACGTCTTTCGGGTACCCGTCGCCCATGTGCCCGGCCATGCTCGCGATCACGACACCAGACCCGCCTGGTGCGATGACGCGGCCGAACTCCTCGAGCACGTAGGCGGTGCCGGCGAGGTCGACCTCGAGGACGCGCTGCGTGCTGGCTTGGACGGGTGAGACGCCGGCCGCGATGATGACGCGGGTGACGTCGCCGAGGCTCGCCGCAGCGTCGGCGAGGGATGCGACGGAGCCATGGTCGGCGATGTCGATCTGCTGGGTGGTGACGTCGTAGCCTTCGCCGTGCAGCCGGGAGGCGACATCCGCCATCGTCTGTTCGTTGAAATCCGCCAGGAGGAGTTTGCGGCCCACGGCGGCGCGGCGGCCGACGGCGACGCCGATGCTTCCGGTGCCGATGAGGACGGCGACTTCAGTCATGAGGTGGTTCCTTCTTGGTAGGGGCGGGAGCGGTATCGGTCAAGGCATGGCGGCGAAGCATGCGTGTTCCAGTGAACTCCAGCGGCCCAACCTGAGGTAGTGGCTGCTCTTACGTGTAACGCCAGTACCTCCCAGCCGGTCCACTCCGCGCGGTCCGCGTCTCCGACCTTCCAGCGGTCGCCTCGAGCCGGTCGAGCGGGGGACCTGCCCGAGAACGGCGACGGAGCCCTGATCGATCCGGTCGGGCCGTCTGGCTGACCCGATCGCGGAACCGGGTCAGTAGAACTGAGCACAGCGACATCCTCGCGCTCGTCGCGGTCTGCTCAGCGGGGGTGTCGGCAGCACGGCTAATCTTGCAACGATGTCGAATACGCGCGCCGAGGCTGCTTACCGGCGTTCGGTACTGGCGTTCAAGGATCCGACTCTCGATCTTCTCCACGGCCGCTATGCGCCCTTCGTCGTGGCCATGCTGTCGATCGTGTTCACGTCCGAGCGCCGCTCGGTCGCGGTCGCCGACGCCCACGCCGAGATCGGCGAGGCTCTCGAAGAGCTGCGCGCGGCAGGATACGACGAGGACGAGCGCCGGCTCCCCGTCGGGACCGCTCGCGAGATCTGTCGCAGCTGGGTGCGCGTCGGCTGGCTCGCGCCGCAGCTCGAGGACGATGTCGAGGTCTACCGGCTGACCGCGCATGCCGTCGGCGCGCTCGAGATCGCGGGCCGGACCGGGGGCGGACGCGCGCGGGTGTCGCGGTCGCGGGTGCGGACGCTGCTGGACGCCGTCGAGCGGCTGTCGCGTGACGCGGAATCCGACCCGGAGCAGCGGATCGCCCTGCTGCTGGAAGAGCGTGATGCGCTTGATGCGGAGATCGCCCGGCTGCGCAACGACGAAGCGGAGCCGATCGACGATGAGCAACTGCTCGAGGAGGCGGAGAACGTCCTCCACCTCGCTCGCGAGCTGCCCGCGGACTTCTCCCGCGTCGCGGAATCGATCAAGGCGATGCAGCGGGATGTCGTCGCGGACCTGCGCCGCGACATCCGTCCCACTGGTGAGATCCTCCGCGAGTACCTGCAGCGCGGTCAGCACGTGATGCAGTCGACGCCGGAGGGGAGAGCGTTCGAAGGCGCGCTGCGCCTCATCGGCGACCCGGAGCACATCGACCGCCTGACCACGCAGCTGCGCACCCTGCTCGCGCAGCCCTTCTCCCGGTTGATGGGCACCGCACAGCGCAGCGATCTCGACTCGATCGGACGCCAGGTCGAGAAGGGCGTGCAGGACGTCCTCACCGCGCAGCGTCGGGCGTCGCAGGTCATCACGGCGCAGGTGCGCACCCATGACCCGATCCGCGACCGTCAGGTCGACGAGCTTCTGCGAAGCGTGATGTCGGGACTCCACGTGTGGATGCAGAGCTCGAAGCCCGGCGACCGCGTCGAGCCGCTGCACACCTTGCCCGTGTCCGACATCGGGCACCTTCGGCAGTCGCTCAGCGACCTCCGCCCGCAGGGCGCCCCGGCGCCGCTGACGGCACCGGACGACATCGAATTCGTGGATGCCGACACCCGCGCCTGGGGCGGGCCCAGGTACGCGGAGCTCGAAGAATACGTCGCGACGCTCGGCGATCGCTTCGACCTCGCGACCGCCTTCGAGCGCGCCGCGGACGACACGCGCCGCCCCGTCGACCTCCTCGGACTCCTGGAGATCGCCCATCGCAACGGCATGACCGAGAGCGACGAGGTCTCCGTCGCCGAAGCGCGACGGCCCGATGGGTCGAGTCGCCGGTTCGCTTTCGGCGCCGTGACCGCCCGCACTGTGAAAGAGCCTGAGAATGACTGACCTCGCGACCGCGCCCGACACCGCGACGGACGACCCGTTCATCGATCCGGTCGCGATGGAGCACGATCCGGAGGAGCTCTTTCCCGGCGATCGGGGCGTCCTCGACCCCGAGGTGCGGCGCGTGCTCGTGCGCCTGCTGCAGCGCCGCTTCCTGCTCGCCGACCGCAACCGCGGCGAGTGGACCGTGCTGATGGATCACCAGCACACCATCGAGTCGCGCCTGAACGACCTCTTCGTCCGGCTCGTGGTGGACCACGATCGCGGCGTCGCGTACAAGGAGCAGATCCGGTCGGACGAGCTCGAGATCCCGATCCTGCTGCGCGATGAGGCGTACTCACGCGCCGAGACGCTCGTGCTGGTGCATCTGCGCACGGTTTTCCAGCGCGAGACGACCGCCGGTGAGTCATCGGCGCGCGTCGACATCGAGGAGATCGAGCAGACGGTCCTGACCTACTTCGCCGAGGCGGACGGCAGCACCGCCCGCCGGCAGAAGGCGATCCGGGGCGCGGTCGCCCGGCTGCGCCAGGACGGCGTCATCGAGGAGGAGTCGGAGGGCCGGTACCGGATCAACGCGCTCGTCGAGATCCTGCTGAGCTCCGACCGCCTGCGGGCGCTGCAGGACTGGCTCGAGACGCAGTCCGCGCGGTCCGGACCGGTCGCCCTCGACGAGGCGGACGACGAGGACGCGGACGATGTCGATGACGCTGACCTCGATGTCGATGGCGACAACACGGAGGCCCCACTGTGACCATGCTCGACACGCTCTTCGGGCTCATCCCTGCGGCATCCCGGGGGCAGCAGTGGGTGGCCGATGAGCTCCAGCTCGTCAACTGGGGCGGTTACGACGGGGCGCACCGCGTCCGCTTCTCGCCGGCGGCCACGCTGCTGTGCGGCGGATCGGGCTCCGGCAAGTCGACGTTGATGGACGCGTATGTGGCCCTCATGATGCCGCACACGACTCCGTTCAACGGCGCCTCCAACGGCGCCGTCGTCGGGCGGCCGCGGGGTCAGGAGCAGCGCAACATCCTCTCGTACGGGCGGGGCAAGACCGACGAGACCCGCACCGAGGACGGCACGAAGCTCACGGTGCTCCGCGGCGACGGCACCGACACCTGGTCGGCGATCTCGATGACCTGGCTCGATCACGACGGCTCTCGCTTCACCGCGGTGCGCGCCTGGTACATCCCGGCGGCCGCGCGCGTCCTGGAGGACACGGTGCGTGTGCGTGCGACCGTCAATGGTCCGTTCGATCTGAGCTCGCTCGAAGCCGCGGCATCGCTGCGATTGACGGATGCCGCCGTCAAGAGTGTCGGATTGGACACCGTCGCGACCGACCGCGAGTTCTCTGCTCGTCTTCATACCGTGCTCGGCATCGGCGCGGCCGGCGCCGGCGCCAAGGCGATGAGCCTCCTCGCCCGCATCCAGGCGGGGCAGCAGATCACCACCGTCGACGACCTCTACAAGCGCATGGTGCTCGAGGAGCCCGAGACACTGGCCACCGCCGACGCGGTGGTCGCGCATTTCGACGGTCTCGAGGGCACCCGCAGCCGCATGCTGACCGCGCAGCAGCAGGTGCGCGCGCTGCAGCCGATCAGGTCGGCGCGGGCGCGGATCGAAGACGCGGCCGAGCGGCTGCGCCTGCTCGACGCCATCGGCCGCTTCACCGAGCCGGATTCGCTGGCGACGCTGTGGCGGGCATCCCGCCGCCTCGACCTGCTGCGCGATGTCGAAGCCGAATTGCAGGCCGGCACCCGCACCGCGGATGCCGCCGTGCGTGAGAAGCAGACGCTGGCCGAGGCGGCGGACCTGGCGCGGGAAGGTCTCGGAGAGGTGCTGCGCGCGGCGGGCGGCGACCGGCTCGAGACCGCGCACCGGGAGCTGCGCGGACTCGAGAACCGGCTCGCGAGCGTGGGACGGGAGCGCGAGAAGCTCGATGCCGCCCTCGATGTGCTGCAGATCGAGGTCGGCTCGGCGCGGGAGTTCGAGGCGTTGTCGCGTCGCGCCCGCGAGGCGGCCGCCGACAGCGATGCCAAGCAGACACTCCGTGAGGCGTACGCGGCTGCGGTCGGCGCCAGGAACGCCCTCGCGGCGCGCGTCACCGACCTCGAGACCGAGCGGCGCGAAGCCGAGGGCCGCGACGACAACATCCCCGACCGGCTCCGCCGATCCCGTGAGCTGCTGGCGCGCGCTGCCGGCCTGGCCACCGGCGACCTGCCCTTCGTCGGCGAGCTCATAGAGGTCCGCACGGAGTTCGAGCCCTGGCGGGAGGCCTTCAACCTCGCACTCGGCGGCTTCGCCACTACGCTGCTCATCGACGTCGCGCTGCTGCCGGCGTTCCGCGCCGCCATCGACTCGGTCCGCACTGCCGACCGCCTCCGCTACGAGGGCGTGCACACCGGCCTTCCGGAGGCCCGCGCACGGGACCCGCATACCCTTCCCGGCCGGCTCGACTACAAGAGCACCCCCTTCACTGGTTGGCTGCAGGAGGAGCTGGACCGACGGTTCGGCTACGTCTGCGTCGACGCGGCGACTCAGCTGGCGGACCACCGGATGACGCTGACGATCACCGGGCAGACCTCGCACGGATCGCGCGGGGCGCACGGCGGGCACGGTCGAGGCAACGTCCTCGGCTTCTCCACCCACCGTCGCCTCGGCGAACTCGATGCGCAGCTGGGGGCCGTCCGCGCCGAGCTCGCAGCCGCCCGGACGACGGCCGCCGAGGCCGCTGTGGAGCTCGACGCCTTCGACGCGCGGCTCGCCGCCTATGCGAAGATCCAGGGCCTCACCTGGGAGGAGGTCGACGTCGCCTCCCTCGAACAGGAACGCGAACGGTGGCAGGCGATCATCGCAGACGTCACCGCCGCGAACCCCGCCATCGCCGGCATCCAGTCCCGGATCGACCAGAAGAGAAAGGAGGCCGCCGAGCTGCGCGAGGAGATCGGCGGCGCCAAGGCGGAGCGGAAGCGCCTCGCCGATGCGTGGGCGGCCACAACCGACGAGGTCGACGCCGCCCAGGCGGTGATCGACGCGGCAGAGGCCGCAGGGCGTGCGCTTGGCGATGACCAGGCGTCCTACCTCGACACGCAGTTCCTTGTTCCCGACCAGACCGGATCTTCGACGCGCACGCAGGATCTGGCGCGCTTCGATGCGGCGCTCGACTCCGCGGCGCGCCGGTTCGGCGACGATCAGCGCGCCGCCCAGGACGCCGTGGCGGAACAGCGAGAGAGCCTGCGGCGGACCCTGAGCGGCTTCCTGGATCGCTGGCCCAACCCGAACCTTCTCGCCGACCCAGACCATTCGCTCGGCGACTTCGAGCGCATCCTCGCCGACCTCGAGACCAGTGGCCTGCACGAACTGGAGACGGAGTGGCGCGACAGCCTGCTGAAGCTCTCGGGGAACGACCTCACCAACCTCGATTCGACACTCAGCCGTTCGCTGCGGGAGATCCGCGACCGCATCGATCCCATCAACGTGATCATGCAGGATCTGCCGTTCTACGACGATGACCACCGGCTGCAGATCACACCGCGCGAGAATCAGTCCGAGGTACGCCGGCGATTCCGCAAAGAGCTCCGCGAGGTGCGCGCGCTGATCGAATCCGTCACCACCGACGAGGAGCGCGAACGCGCCTACCACCGGATGTCGCGGTTGATCAACCGCCTGCGCCGCAATGCTCCGGACTTCGCCGAACTCGTCGACGTCCGAAATCACGTGCGGGTGAGCGCGGAGCGCATCCACGCCACCACCGCGCAGCACGTCGCGCTCTACGATCACATCGGCGAGAAGTCCGGCGGGGAGTCCCAGGAGCTGATCGCGTTCATCGTCGGAGCGGCCCTGCGATACCAGCTGGGTGACGCCGGCGCCGAGCGCCCACGGTACGCTCCCGTGTTCCTCGACGAAGCCCTCATCAAGGCCGACGCGCACTTCACCAAGCGCGCGATCGGCGCCTGGCGCGGTCTCGGGTTCCAGCTCATCATCGGCGCTCCGAACGACAAGTACAGCGCGATCGAGCCGCACGTCGATGTCGAGTACGACATCCTCAAAGACACCCACGGCCGCTC
The DNA here is from genome assembly GCF_010634885.1 of Microbacterium sp. B35-04. Lineage (NCBI taxonomy): Bacteria > Bacillati > Actinomycetota > Actinomycetes > Micrococcales > Microbacteriaceae > Microbacterium > Microbacterium sp. B35-04. The sequence continues at coordinate 27,097 of NZ_MWLP01000005.1, forward strand.
GTGGGCCAAGCCGAAGGTGGCCCTCTCGGAGGCTCGCGGGTGAGCGAACGGCTCCTCCAGCCGGCCGACGCCGCGAAGGCGCTCGCACGCCACCTCGAGCACTCATGGGCGGAGCGGATCTACGCGGAACTCGTCGGCGAGGCCGAGCGGCCGTTCGCGGTGTCATTGCGACCGGGAATCTCAGGCTCGGCGAGCGTCGAGCGAGTCGGAATCCCAGCGTGGCACGAGTGGCGCACGGCATGGCGGAACGCCGGTCTCACCGACCTCGAGGGCGTCCGCCTCGAGGAGAGCAGGATCAACGTCGCCGGCCGGACCACGGTCGAACCACGGCGACTTCACATCGACTCCCTGGCCGCCGGCATCCGTGCACTCGCCCACTTCGCGGCATCCCCGCTCGAGGAGGATGTGGACCGCGCCCGCAAGATCGGTGCTCGCCTGCGGGATACCGGAGCGATCCTCACGCCCGGAACGCTGCGGACGGTCTGCCGGCTCTCCGATGCGGACGTGGATGTCGCCGTCGATGTCGCCGCCTGGCTGCGCGAGCACGAGGACCTCAGCGGGTGGACGTCCCGCCAGCTACCGGTTCCCGGCATGCATACGAAGTGGCTGTCGGGCCACCGGCAGCTCATCGCGGCGCTCGTCGACCGCGACCCCGCGGTCGAGACGCGACCGCGGCTCTCGGTCATCCACTTCACCTACGTCGACCCCGACTACCTCGCCACCGGTGGTCGGCGCCACGACGCGTGGACCACCGGCGACAGCCACGAACTCGCATACCTTCCGAGGAATGTGCTCATCGTCGAGAACCGAGACTGTCGTCTGTGGTTTCCCGGGCTCGCCGACACCGTGGTCGTCGAGGGTGGCGGTATGGCCGCCGCGGTCTTACTCGGTGGGATCGACTGGATCACCGGAGCCCGCATCGTCTACTGGGGAGACATCGACAGCGACGGCTTCGCCATCCTCGACAATCTCAGATCGGAGATGTCACCGCGCGGGGTCAGCGTCGAGTCGATCCTGATGGACGAGGCGACACGCGTGCGCTACGTCCACCTGGGGGTCGACCGGGACCGCAAGGGCAAGCTCTTGCAGCCATCGACAGCGCGGCTGGCGAATCTCACCCCGGAGGAGGCGGACTGCTACGCGGCGATCGCCACATCCGGCCCCGCAGCGACAAGACGAATCGAGCAGGAGCGCATCGATCTCGCGGATGCCCGGCGTGCATTGTGCCGCCTGCTGGCAGGACAGCCTGGTAGCGACAGCAGACCCAGATCACCACGCCTGCATTCTGGGACGGGTTGACCTCGGAGGTCACCGGATTTGCCGGTCACGAGCCACGTGCCGACGTCGATGTCGCCGCTCACCGGGAACGGTGCGATCGTGTCAGGACAAACGGGCCTTCCGGACGTGTTCGGCCGATAGCAGCTGTCTTGACGGATGTCGGAGCCGGGCGCACAGTGGCCCCATGGAGGTTCGCGTTCTTGGAGCGCTGACACTCGACGATGGCCGGATTCCACTGGCTCCGCGGGATCGTGCGGTGCTGGGTGCGCTCACCATCCGGCTCGGCGCATCCCTGTCCGTCGAATCCCTCGCGGCGGCGGTCTGGGGAGATGATCCTCCCGCCTCATGGTCCCATGTCATTCGGGGCTGCATCATGCGGCTGCGCAGGCTCATCGCGCCCGACCGGATCGAGACGACCCCGCGCGGGTACCGCTTGATCCCGGAGCACATCGACGTCGACGCCGAGCGGTTCGAACGACTTGTCACAAGGGGTTCGCGTCAGCTGGAGCTCGGCGAGCCCGAGCGGGCAGCGCACACATTCTCGGAGGCGCTCGCACTGTGGCGGGGGGAGCCCTACGTCGAGCTCATGGACTGGGGGCCGGCTCGGATCGCGTCGGGACGTCTGGCGGAGCTGCGGCTCGGTGTGGAGGAGCTGCTTCTGGACGCGCGGCTGCAAGCAGGTGATGTACAGGAGGTGACCGCATTGGCGCGCGCCCGCGTCGCCGAGGCACCATTGCGCGAGCGACGCTGGGTGGTGCTGAGCGTGGCGCAGTACCGCCAGGGTCGGCAAGCGGATGCGCTCGCCACGGTCCGCAGGGCGCGCGTGCTGCTCGCCGCCGAGCTGGGCCTGGATCCGTGCACCGAGCTCGCCGAGCTGGAGCAGGCGATCCTCCGGCAGGATCCCGCGCTGATGTCCGACCGGGTGTTCCGAGCCGAGAGCCCGGAATGCCCGTACTTCGGGCTGCCTCCCGCGGGAGTGGCGGATGCCGAGCGGTACTTCGGTCGCGAGCAGGAGCTGATCGGCGCTATTCGGGCGCTCGAGGAGCGCGGCGTGCTGCTCGTCGCCGGCTCATCGGGCGTCGGCAAGTCCTCATTCGTGAGGGCAGGGATCGCTGCCGAGTTCCTCGCGCGAGGTGTCGACGTCGCCATCGTGACGCCCGGCGAGCACCCGATCGATGTCCTTCGCGATGTCGATCTGCCCGTGGGAGAGTCGCTGCTGATCGTCGATCAATGCGAGCAGGCCTTCGCCGCCGATGACCCCGCCGAGATCCGCGAATTCTTCGACGCCCTGTCGCAGATGGTGTACTGCGGCATGCTCGTCGTCGCCATCCGCGCCGACCGTCTCGGAGACCTGGCCGATCACCAAGGATTCGCCCAGATCATCCAGTCGCATCTGCTCCTCCTCACCGCGCTCGGACCCGACAGCCTCCGAACCGTGATCGAGAGGCCTGCAGATCAGGCGGGCCTCATCCTGGAGCCGGGCCTCGTGGAGATCCTGGTCCGCGATGCGGATGGGCGCACGCTTCCGCTGCTTTCTCACGCTTTGCGTCAGGTGTGGTTCCGTCGTGAGGGCCGCGTTCTGACGGTCGAGGCGTATCGGGCATCCGGTGAGATCGTTGGTGCCGTCGCGAAGACCGCGGAGGAGGTCTTCGCGACGCTCTCGGAGGAGGGCGTGCGGTTGCTGCGCGACATCCTGCTCCGTCTCGTCGAAGCCTCCGCGGACGGTGCGGTCGTCTCTCGTCGCGTCGAACGCACGCGCATCGCGATCGACGACGCGCACGCGCAGATCGTCGACCGGCTGGTCGATGCCCGGCTCATCACGACAGACGAGGAGTCGGTTGAGGTGTCTCACGAAGCGCTTGCACGGGAATGGCCACGGTTGAAGGAGTGGCTCGCGGACGATGTCGAGGGCCAACGGATCATGCGGCACCTCAGCTCCTCCGCCGCCGCCTGGGATGCGATGGGCCGACCCGACAGCGAGCTCTACCGTGGCGGCCGGCTGTCGACGGCCCAGCACTGGCGGGACGCGGTCGATCCCGCGATCACCGCGGTTGAGCGAGAGTTCCTCGACGCCGCGGCAGCGCATGAGACCGCAGCACTCGCCGCCGCGCAAGGACAGCTCCGCAAAGAGCGCCGGATGGTGCGCCGACTGTCCTGGGTGTCGGCCGGGGCAGCCGCTCTCGCGATCGTCGCTGTCACGGCCGGCATCCTCGCGGGGCTCCAGGCGAATCACGCCGCGACGGCCGCCGAGGCACGGCGCGTCGCCGCACGCGCGCTCGACGAGCCCCACTTCGACCGCGCGCTTCTGCTCGCCGTGGAGGCCACCCGGCTCTGGGACAGCTCCGAGACACGCCTCAACCTCGTACGCGTCATCTCACGCGCACCCCACCTGACGAGCATCATCCGCATACCGGAAGACGAGGTGGCCGCCTTGAGCATGTCCGTCGCCGAGGACGGGACCCGAGCATCGGTGATCGACAGCGATCAGGGTGTGCGCCTATTCGATCTCGACGCCCGCACGCAGCTCGGCGAGTACTCGCCGTCCGGCAGCGGAGTTGTGACCTCGGCGATCGACCCCATCACTGGGGCGGTCGTTTTCAGCGAGACATCCGACCCGTTCCTGCGAACGGGCAGGCTCGATCTCGCAGACGCCGGCCGATCGGGCGTGACCACCTACGAGGGGGTGGATCGGACGGCCGCAGACGTCGAGTTCTCGGTCGACGGATCCCTCTTTGCAGCGCTTGCGCCGACAGGGCAGCCCGGTGGGGTCGCCCTCTGGTGGGGCGCCAAGGGGAACCTGACCGGGCCGATTCTCCTGGATCTGGACGTGATCTTCCGCGATCCTCTGTCCGAGCAGGTCTTCAGCTTCAGTGCCGTGAAATTCTCTCCGGACGGCTCGCGGATGTATATCAGCGGATCCAAAACGACCATCGTTCTTGAGACGGCAACGGGCGAAGAGCTCGCTCGGATCGCCGGCAACGGAATTCTCGCCATCAGTCCGGATGGCGGACGTATCGCGGTCCGAGACGGCCCACGCGCGGTTCGGATCGTGGATACCTCCGGGGTCGCCGCACCAACCACCATCTCGCTGTCATCCTTTCCGTGGGCGGCCGACTTCCACCCCGACAGGCCGCTACTCGCCATCGCAGGTGCAGGGGTCGTGGTGGCCAGCACCATGACCGGCGAGATCCTCGAGACACTGGTCGGTCATGACGGCTGGGTCACCGCGGCCGAATTTCGACCGACCGGCGAGTTGGTCACGGCCGGAATCGAGGGTGCGATCATGACATGGAATCTCGGGGACTGGTCGGCGGATCTTCCCGGCCGTCTTGTCCTACGGCACCACGTGTGGCTCGAACCCAATGAGCGCACCGTCATGTTCAAGGAGTTCCAGGGGGGTTGGCAGCATGTCGTCGCCGAGCCCGCCGTATGGCAGGAACACGCCTGTGGGATCGCGGGACGAGTACTCACCGAACAGGAGTGGGCGGAGCTGTTGGGATCTCGTCCGTACGCCCCGGCATGCCGCGAGTGACCTCGGCCTGAGATCCGGACGGTCGATACAGGACTGATACAGCGCTTTGGTTGAGTGCACCCACTCGCACTGCGTCCAGCCCGACCAGTCATGTGACGAGTCGCGACGCAACCGCCTAGCCGCGGTCAGGTGAGACCTAGAAGGGGACGGATCATGCGACCAGGACTACATAAGCGCACACTCGGCACTTTCACGCTTGCCGCTCTCGTCGCGCTGGTGGCAACAGCGCTGGGAACCGCGCCCGCGGTGGCACAGCCGCAACATTCCGACGCGGTGCGTGTCTGGAATCTCCATGCTTCGGACGCGCTGATAAACCCCACAGGGGCCGACATTCCCGGTGCAGCTCAGGCGCCGCCGGTCTCGCAATTGCACCTCGCGATGGTGCAGGGAGCCGTCTACGACGCGGTCAACGCGATCGTAGGCGGATACCAGCCCTACCTGCCAGATCTTCCAGCGGTGTCCCGGTCGGCATCGCAGGAGGCCGCCGTCGCCACCGCCGCGCACCACGTGCTGGTCGGCTTGGGAATCGGACTGGTACCCGCGTTGCCGCAGGTGGTCCGGGACCGGCTTGATGGCCTCTATGCCGCCGCGCTCGCAAGCATCCCCGCCGGCGATGCCAAGACCGAGGGGGTGGCAGCAGGTGCAGCCGCCGCGGCGGCCATGCTCGAAGCACGAACCGATGACGGCCGCTACGCGGTTTCTCCCACCGGCGGGCCCATTTTGTGGCAGGTCGGCACCGGGCCCGGCGAATGGCGTCCCATTTCGCCGCCAGAGCCGAGCAACGCCCTTGCATGGGTGAGCGCGGTCGAACCGTTCACGCTTGAGAGCACATCCCAGCTCCGCACGGCAGGGCCGAACGCACTGACCAGCCACGACTACGCAAAGGACTACAACGAGGTGAAAGACCTCGGAGCAATCGACAGCCGCCGCACCGCCAAGCAGAACGTCGTCGCCGACCTGTACGCGGCGCACCCGCCGGAGCTGTTCAACCGCACATTCCGGGCGATATCCGAAGCGGAGGGACTCACGCTCGCCGAAGAAGCCCGCCTTTTCGCCATGTTGAACCTGGCCACTGCAGACAGTGTCATCAGCTGCTTCGACGACAAGAACTTCTGGAACTTCTGGCGTCCGGTGACCGCCATCCACGAGGGCGACAATGACGGCAACCGCAAGACCGTGGGCGATACGGAATGGGCGCCGCTCCTCGCGGCTCCGCCGTATTCCGAGCATCCATCTGGCTACAACTGCGTTTCGGCGGCATACATGCACGCTGCCATGGCCTTCTTCGACACCAACAGGATGAACTTCAGTGTCGTGAGGATCGCGACCGGTGCGACGCGAGAGTACAAGCACTTCAGTGCCGTGGTCGATGACACCATCGACGCGCGCGTATACCAAGGTCTCCACTTCCGGGAGGCCGAGGTCCAGGGCGCAGGGATCGGTGAAGGCGCCACCCGCTGGCTTGATCGGCACTTCCTTCAGCCAGTGAAGTGACCCGACCCTGCCGCTTCGACAGGAACGAAACGAATCCAGAAGGCTGAGCCGGATCGAACCCGCCTGAAAGGGAGGTCGATCCGGCTCAGATATGTGGTCGATGGGCCGCATGTGCTGTTCCGCACGGCGCCCGGCTCGAAGCTCGCCGAGCTTTCGACGAACCCCGCGTCGCCTTCGAAGTCGACGAATACGACGGCGGGGTAGCGAACCGGACGACGTCCGAGTTGACACCCTCACCAGGATCATGGAAGTTAGGTAAGCCAAACCTAACCGAAGGAGTGCTGGTGCACGAGTTGCTGACACGCCCCACCGCCGATCTCTACCGCTCGCTGGTCGCTCAGACCACGTCGCGAGTGGCGACGCGCTTCGAGACAGTGACCCAGCCGTTCTCCGGCGCGGCACGTTCGGATCTGCAGGAGCTCGTCGACGGCGTCGCCCTCGACGTCGACGGCGTCGGCACGGCCCGCGCGATCCGCGAGATCGATGAGCTGTTCTTGGAGCACGCCGTCTGGTTCCATCACCCGTCCTACGCGGCGCACCTCAACTGCCCGGTCGCGCTGCCTGCGGTGGCAGCCGAGACCGTCCTCGCGGCGGTGAACACCTCGGTCGACACCTACGACCAGTCCACCGTCGGCACCCTCATGGAGCGCCGCCTCCTGACCTGGACCTCGGAACGCATCGGGTTCCCGCACGGCGGTGGGGTGTTCACCTCGGGCGGCACGCAGTCGAACCTCCACGCCCTCTTCCTCGCTCGCGAAGCGGCGCTCGCGCGGACGGAGCTCGCGCGTCCGCGGGCACTCGCGCGCCTGGCCGTGTTCGCAACGGCGTCGAGCCATTTCAGCGTGGGCAAGTCGGCCCTGCTCCTCGGCTTGACCGAAGACGCGGTCATCGCCGTTGCCGACGACGGCGAGGGACGCATGGATGCCGCAGCCCTGACGGTCGCGCTGCGCGAGGCCGAGGCATCCGGTCGCCTTCCGATGGCCGTCGTCGCGACCGCCGGCACCACCGACCGCGGTGTCATCGACCCGCTCGCACCGATCGCGGACGTGTGCGACGCCGGCGGCGTGTGGCTGCACGTCGATGCGGCGTACGGGTGCGGGCTCCTCGTCTCACCGCGCCGCCGGCATCTCCTCGCCGGGATCGAGCGGGCGCGATCGGTCACGGTCGACTTCCACAAGAGCTTCTTCCAGCCGGTGTCATCGAGCGCGCTGCTGGTGCGCGAACCGCGAGACCTCGCGGCGGGCGCGTGGCATGCCGACTATCTCAATCCGCTCGAGAACGAGGAGCCGAATCAGGTCGACGTGTCGCTGCAGACGACGCGCCGCTTCGACGCGCTGAAGCTGTGGGTGACGCTCCGCGCCGTCGGCGCCGAGCGTCTGGGCGAGATGTTCGACACCGTCATCGACCTCGCGCAATGGGTGAGCGACGAGGTCGCGACCGATCCCGAGCTGGAGCTCGTCGGCCGGACGCAGCTGAGCACGGTGCTGTTCCGCGTCCGGCCGGACGGAGCGGATGCCGCGACGCAGGACGCGCTGGTGGCCGGCGTTCGGCGGGTCCTGTTCGAGTCGGGGCGCGCGCTCGTCGCCAAGACGGTGATCGACGGCCGGGCCTGCCTCAAGCTCACCCTGTTGAACCCCGAGACCACGGCCGACGACATCCGCGGGGTCCTCGCGATGGTGAAGGATGCCGCGACCACGCTGGCGGGGATCGCCCCGGAGCTCGACGGGCTTCTCGCCGATGCGGAGGCGACCGCATGACCGGGCACGTGCACGACGTCGTCGGGGTCGGGATCGGGCCCTTCAACCTCGGCCTGGCGTGCCTCGCCCAACCCACGGAGCTGGATGCGGTGTTCCTCGACCGCAACGATGGGCTCCGGTGGCATCACGGCATGATGATCGAGGGCGCGACCATCCAGGTGCCGTTCCTCGCGGACCTCGTCACGATGGCCGACCCGACGTCGGAGTTCTCCTTCGTCAACTGGCTCAAGCACACCGGCCGGCTGTACCCGTTCTACATCCGCGAGAGCTTCTATGCGCTGCGCGCCGAGTACGACGCATACTGCCGCTGGGCCGCGGACCGTCTGCCGAACCTGCTCTGGAATCACGAGGTCGTCGCCATCGAGCACGACCTCGACGACGACGTCTACGTCGTCCGCGCTATGCGCACCGACACCGGCGAGCAGAGCGAGCTGCGCGCGCGACACGTCGTGCTCGGCGTCGGCACCCGGCCGGCCATCCCGCCGGCGCTGCGCGGCATCGACGGCCCCGCGATCCACAGTTCGGACTACGTCGACCGCCGCGACGAGCTGCGCGCGTCGGACTCGATCACGGTGGTCGGCAGCGGGCAGTCGGCGGCGGAGATCTACCGCGACCTGCTGGAGGGCGTGCGCGAGGGCGGGTACCGCCTGGACTGGATCACCCGTTCGCCGCGGTTCTTCCCGATGGAGTACACCAAGCTCACCCTGGAGATGACCTCACCGGAGTACACCGATCACTTCCATGCCCTCCCGCTCGGCATCCGTCAGCACCTCGGCCGTGAGCAGCGCAGCCTCTACAAGGGCATCTCGGGCGAGCTCATCGACGACATCTACGACACCCTGTACCGCCTCAGCGCCCACGGCGCGGTGCCGACCACGCTCCTGACCGACACGGAGGTGACGTCGGCCGAGTGGGACGGTGATCGCTACCGCCTGCGCCTGCGCCACGGGCAGCTCGACCGCGAGCACGAACGCGAGACGGCCTCCCTGATCCTCGCCACCGGCTATGCCGCCGAGACGCCCCCGTTCCTGTCCCCCGTGGTCGAGCGCCTCGACCACGACGCTCTCGGACGTCTCGCGGTCGCCCGCGACTACAGCGTCGACGGCGGCCGCGGCCGGATGTTCGTGCAGAACGGCGAGGAGCACACCCACGGCCTCACCGCACCCGACCTCGGTTTCGGTGCGTGGCGCAACTCGTCGATCCTCGCGTCGATCACCGGCCGCGAGGTCTATCCGATCGAACGCCGCATCGCCTTCCAGGACTTCGGGGTTCCCGCCGACGCGTTCGAGGCGGCGAGCGCGGGATCCGGGGCGGCACGATGATGGCGTCCGTTTCGCTCGTCGCCGCCGACCCACGCCGGGACGCGCCCGTGGTGCAGCGGTGGCTCGCCGACCCGCACGCCGCGTTCTGGCAGATGGGCGGTCACGACGTCGACGCCGTGTGCGATTATCTCGCGAGCGTGGTGACCGACCCGTACCAGGATGGCTGGCTCGGGCTGGTGGACGGTGCGCCGACCTTTTTCGCCGAGACGTACGACCCGGCGCACGTGCTGCTGAGCGGCATCCATGACACCCTCCCCGGCGATCTGGGCATGCATGTGCTCATCGCGCCGCCCGGCGACCACCCCCGGCGCGGCCTGACCGACGCGGTCTTCGCTGCCGTCATGGCATGGTGCTTCGACGAACTCGGCGCAGAGCGCGTCGTCGTCGAACCGGACGCCCGCAACCACCTGATCCGCCGCAAGAACGTGCGCGCCGGATTCACCGAACTGCGCCACGTGACGATCGAGGACGGCGCCCACAGCAAGGCGGCCGTGCTGTCGGTGTGCACGCGCGACGACTACCGCCGTTCAGAACTCGCCGCCACCGGAAAGGCACTTGTATGATCTCCCCCGCCTCGCACCTCTCCCCCGTGGCGCTCGCCCATGCCCAGCGCCACCTCGTCGCGAAGGCGATCGCCGAGTTCAGCCACGAGCGCCTGCTCGCCCCCGAGCCGGTCGTCGGCGGCTGGCGGCTGGTGGTGCCGCACGCCGCTGTCGAATACCGCTTCGCGGCGGTGCGCACTGAGCTCGAGCATTGGATCATCGACGAGGCCAGCCTGCACCGTCTCGTCGACGGGGCTCCCGCGGAGCTCGACGCGCAGGCGCTCATCCTCGAGCTGCAGCAGCTGCTCGGCCTCTCCGACCAGCTGCTGCCGATCTATCTCGAGGAGATCGCATCGACGCTCGCCGGCGCCGCGTTCAAGATCGCGCGCGGCGGACCATCCGCCGATGAGCTCACCGTGGCGGACTTCCAGACCATCGAGTCCGCCATGACCGAGGGCCACCCCGGCTTCGTCGCCAACAACGGGCGCATCGGGTTCGGCGTGTCCGACCACGCCGCCTACGCCCCCGAGGCCGGCCGCCCGTTCCGGCTGGTGTGGCTCGCCGCCCGCCGGTCGCTCTCCCACCTCGCGCTCGGCGCCGGCCTCGACGAGACATCCCTCCTCTCCGAGGAGTTCTCGCCCTCCGAACGCGCCCGGTTCGCTGCGCGCCTCGAGGAGACCGGCGAGAACCCCGACGGCTACCACCTGCTCCCCGTGCACCCGTGGCAGTGGGAGAACCGTATCTCGATCACGTTCGCTCCCGACATCGCCCGCCGGGATCTCGTCCTCATCGGGGAGAGCGACGACGAGTACCGCGCCCAGCAGTCGGTGCGCACCATGTTCAACACCACCCACCCCGACCGCCACTATGTCAAGACCGCCCTCGCGGTGCAGAACATGGGCTTCCTCCGGGGCCTGTCGCCGGCCTACATGCGCGTCACACCCGCCATCAACGACTGGGTCGCCGACCTCGTCGCCGGCGACGCCACGCTCCGGGAGTCCGGCTTCCGCGTGCTGCGGGAGCGCGCGTCGATCGGCTACACCGGCGACGCGTACCACCGCACCCCGACGCCGTCGGCGCACCGCAAGATGCTCGCGGCGCTATGGCGCGAGAGCCCTATCCCGCTCATCGCCCCCGGCGAGCACCTCGCCACCATGGCCTCGCTGCTGCACCGCGACGCGTCCGGTCACTCCTTCGCCACCGCCCTCGTGCGGGCGTCGGGCATCCCGGCGGCGCAGTGGGTGCGGGCGTACCTGCGGGTCTACCTGCGCCCGCTCGTGCACTGCCTGCTCGCCCACGACCTCGCGTTCATGCCGCACGGCGAGAACCTCATCCTCATCCTCGAGGGTCACGTGCCCACCGGGGTGTTCATGAAGGACATCGGCGAGGAGGTCGCACTGCTCGCCGATCGCGCCGTACCCGACGACGTCCGCCGCATCGTGTCACCCGTCGACGACGGGGAGGAGGCGCTCGCGATCTTCACCGACGTCTTCGACGGGGTCCTGCGCCACCTCGCCGGCATCCTGCACGTCGACGGCACGCTGCCGGAGGCCGAGTTCTGGCGGATCGCCGCCGAGATCATCGACGAGCACGCGGGGCAGCATCCCGATCTCGATTCCCGCGTCGATCTGCGCGCCGACGTGTTCGCGCACTCCTGCCTGAACCGCCTGCAGCTGCGCAACACGCTGCAGATGGTGGACCTCGCCGACCAGTCCGCCTCGCTCATGTACGCCGGAACCCTGACGAACCCGATCGCGCGCTCGCGTTCGCCGATCGCGGCCCCGCGCGAGCTTCTGGAAGTCTGACTCCATGGCGGAGGTGTATCGCGACGACCTCGGCATCCCCCACATCCGCGCGACGGATGCCGGGGCTCTCGCCGAGGCGTAGGGCGAGGTCACGGCCCGCGACCGCGGCTGGCAGATCGAGATCGACCGGCTGCGCGCAGCCGGCCGGCTGTCGGAGCTGATCGGCGAAGCGGGACTCGCGTGGGACGTGTTCGCACGCCGCGCGCGGCTCGACGACACCGCGCGCAAGGCGCTGGCGGGGACGGATGCCGAGACCCGCGCCTTCGTGGCCCGCTACGCCGCAGGGGTTCGGCGCGGGATGACCGAGGCCGGTGGCGATGCCGCCGAGTTCCGCACGCTCGACGAGATCTTCGGCGGAGCGCGACCGCTCGAACCGTGGGCCGACCACGACCCGCTCGGCGTGCTCCACGTCGCGCATGCGCTGTTCTCCACGTTCCCGCTGCTGCTGTGGCGGCAGCACGTCGCCGACACCCTGGGCGACGCGTGGGTCGACGTGTTCGCAGGGTACGGCGACGGCGGCGACGAGACACAGCCCTCGTCGGGCAGCAACGCGTGGGCGCTGCACGGCTCGCGCACCGACAGCGGGATGCCGCTGCTCGCCGGTGACCCGCACCGCATCTTCGAGCTCCCCGGCGTCTACCAGCAGGTGCGGCTGGCGTGCGACGAGTTCGACGTCGTCGGGCTCGCGTTCCCCGGGGTGCCCGGCATCGCGCACTTCGGCCACACGGGCGACGCAGCCTGGGGCGTGACCAACGCCATCGCGCACGCGGTCGACGTCTTCCGCGAGCGCCTGCGGCCCGTGGCCGGCGGATACGAGGCGCTCGGCCCCGGCGGCTGGCGTCCCATCGACGTCGAACGCACCGTCGTGCGCGTGCGCGGCGGGCGCGGCGTCGAGGTCGAGGCGCTCGAGACCGAACGCGGCACCGTGGTGACCGACCTGCGCCCCGACGGCGGGGAACTGGTCGCGTGGAGCATCCGCATGCCGGCACGGGCGAATGCCGACCTCGGCGCCGGCGCGCTCCTGGGCCTGCTGCGCGCACGGACCGCGGACGACGTCGTCGCGGCGTTCTCGGGATGGGTCGATCCGGTCAACCGCGTGCTCGCCGCGGACCGCACCGGCATGGTGCTGTCGGCGACCGTCGGCACGACACCCGAACGCGCCCGCAGTGAGCGCCGGCTTCCCCTGGACGCCGCCACGACCCTGCCGGCCGCCGACAGGGGCGGGGCCTCGCACCGTGCCGTCGCCGACGTCGCCGTGGACGCGAACGAGCGTCCCTCGGACGCAGCGATCGACCTCGGCTGGGCATACCCGTCGCCGCACCGCGCCGACCGCATCCGCGTCCTGCTCGACGATCAGCGCCCGAGCTCCGTCGACGGATTCCTCCCGATCTGGGGCGACACGGCCAGCGGATCCGTGGCAGCGCTGCGCGCCCTGCTGCCGTCGGGCGCGCTGCCCCCGCGCGCGGCTGCGGCGCGCAATCGGCTCGCGGCGTGGGACGGGCGGATGGATGCCGCATCCGCCGTCGCCGGCACGTTCGCCGCTTGGCGGGCCGCCCTCGTACGGCGAGTGGCCGCGCACCCCGCGCTGCGGGCACTGCACAGGCCCCACGGATTCGGTGCGGTGTTCGACCCGTGGCTCGGCGTCACCGGCCAGGTCGCCGCGGCGCTCGCACGGCTCCTGGAACATCCTGCCCTGCGCGACGACACCCCCGTCCTGGTCGCCGCGGCGCTCGACGACGCCGCCGACGCGGGGAGCTGGGGGACGATGCATCGCCTGCTCCCGCTGCATGTCCTCGCGGAGGTGCCCGGCGCCGCGGATCCCGGCGCCGGGCTCGACGTTCCGCTGTCGGGAGACGGCGACACGGTGCGCTGCGCGGGTTCGACCCCAGGGGTCACCGACCGGGCGTGGCGGGGGTCCGTCGCACGGTGGGCGTGGGACCTTGCCGACCGCGAGAACAGCCTGTGGTCCGTGCCATTCGGCGCGGCAGGCGACCCCGCGTCCCCGCACCTCGCCGACCAACTGGCGGCCTGGACGGACGTCCGTCCCGTCCGCGTCCTCACCGACTGGACGCGCCTGCACGCCGACACCCCGACCGGAGCAGCATGACGACGACCGCCACCCCACGCCTCGCGACCGGCGCCGCCGGCTGCCTCGTGCACGCCGCCGACGTTCCCGGGCTCGGCCGACTCGAGGTGTCGGCGCTCGATCCCGTCGCCGACCTCGAGGTCATCCATCGCTGGGTGACCGCTCCCTCGGCCCGCTTCTGGGGGCTCGGCGACCTGACGCCCGAAGGGCTCCGCGACCTGTACACCTACGTCGACGGAATGACGACCCACCACGCGTTCCTGATCCGACGCGACGGCCTCCCGATCGTGCTCCTGCAGACCTACGAGCCCGAGCACGACCCGGTCGGCGAGGTGTATCGGGTGCAACCCGGCGATGTCGGCATCCACTTCCTCCTCGGCGACCGTGGCGCACCCGCGCCTCGGTTCACCACTCGCGTCGCCCACGCGATCGCCGGCTTCCTGTTCTCGCAGCCGGGCGCGGAGCGGATCGTGATCGAGCCCGACGTCGACAACGACCGCGCCCTCGCCCGCGCGGGCCTCTTCGGATTCACTCTCGGACCGCGCGTCGAACTGCCAGGCAAGTCCGGGCGACTCGCGTTCCTCACGCGCGACGAGTGGGAGAACTCGCCGCAGCCCATGTGAGGTCCGGGTTCCTGGACATCACAGCCGACGCGCGCCCCGGCGCACTGAGAGAGAGGCGCCGAAGGTGGGCGCACCGCGACTCACTGACCGGTGGGTGGGGCGCCCTCTGCGGCTGCAGCGATGGTGTCGGCGACGACCCCGGCCTGCGTCACGTAGAGTGCGTGGCTGGCAGAGACGTTCGTGATCTTCGCGCCCGCCCGCGTGGCCATGTGCTGCAGCATCGCCTGGTCGAACGACTTGTCCTCCGTGGCGATGACAGCCCATGTGGGCTTCTCGCGCCACGCCGCGTTCTTCACGGGCGTGGCGAAGACCGACATGTTGATCGGCACCTGCGCGTCCCGCAGGAACGCGGCGTCGGCGTCACTCGCGTCGTGGGCGAAGCCGGCCTTGAACTTCTCCGAATTGAGGAAGCCGTACCCGTCGTCGACGACATCGATGACGAACTCCGGCGTCTCGGCGAAACCCTCGTACTGCTGCCCGGTGGTCTCGCCCGCATCAGGTGCCAGCGCCGAGACGTAGACCAGTCCCGCGACGTTGGGGTGGACGCCCGCCTCGGTGATCACTGTGCCGCCCCAGGAGTGGCCGACGAGGATCGCAGGGCCGTCCTGTCGATCGAGGACCCGCGTGGTCGCGGCGACGTCATCCTCGAGCGAGGTGAGTGGGTTCTGGACAATGGTGACCTTGAAGCCCCGAGACGTCAGGTTGTCGTAGACGCCACGCCAGCCCGCACCATCGGCGAAGGCGCCGTGCACCAGCACAACGTTCTTGATCTGCTGATCGGAGGTGCTCATTTTCTCTTCCTTTCTGTCTCTCGTCCGGTGTCTCCGGAGCGAGCACTCGTCAGTCGGCGGAGCCAACACGAGCAATATATTGCATGTTGCATTCAGCAACAAGGATGCTCGGGTCTATATTCCGGGGGTGTCGGTTACCCAGAGTCGGCCCCCACCCTGACTCGTCCAGACTTGACGGATGCCGGGATTCTGTGTGCAATACATCGCATGCCGATCCCGCAGAATCACCTACCAGTCGGCCGCTCGCTCCTCCGCGATGACGTCTATGTGCGCCTGCGTGACGCGATCGTCGACGGCACGTTCGCGCCCGGTGAGAGCCTCCGGGACGGCGAGCTCGCGGAATGGCTCGGCGTGAGTCGGACGCCGGTACGCGAAGCGCTTCTGCGGCTCGCTGCGAGCGGGCTGATCGTGGCCCGGCCGGGACGCTCGACGGTCGTGGCGGAGATGGAAGAGGGCACCGTGCGACACGCACGTGACGTCGTCGCCGCGATGCACGAACTCGCCGCACGTCTGGCAGTACCTGACCTGGCCTCCTCGGTCGTCGAAGAGATGCGCGAGGCCAACGAAAGGTTCTCAGCGGCCGTGGAGTCCGGCGATGCCATCGCCGCTGTCGCAGCCGACGATGACTTCCACGGAGCGCTCGTCCGCGCGTCCGGCAATCCCTCTCTCGCAGCTGTGCTCGAACAGTTCGAGCCCGTCGTGCGGCGGGCTGAGTTCCTGCGCTTCGTGTCGATCGACCGATTCACCTCGCGCGAACGCCACGCCGCATTGATCGCGATGTGCCAAGCCGCGGATGCCGAGGGCGCGGCCGAGCTCGCGTTCCAGACGTGGCACAGTCTTCCCGTCGCTGAACCACACCCGTAGGCGCGAAACGGACTACCCGGGATCGGCGGACTCGACGCGAACTCGGGTCGTACGTGGGTGTAGCGGCCCCGCTGGGAACGGTGCTCCGAAACCCCGCAAGGCCGGCGGCGTAGCGGCGAGCCCGATCTGAGACCTGGTTCCGCCATGCCTTCAGATCAGGACGCTTCCGGTAAGGATGACGTCGGCGTGCCCACCGACCCAGACCTGCTCGTTTTCGCTGGTGATGTGCACTCGGCCTTGTCGCCCCATCGCAGTTCCTTGAGCAGCGACGAAGGGAGCAGTCAAACGCCCACTGGCGATCAGCCACTCCGCCGCCGCAGCGTTGAGGCTACCGGTCACGGGATCTTCTCTAAGAGGCTCTTCGCCCTCGGTGAAGAACGCGCGCACCTCCACGGCGACGTCCGAGCTCCTTCGGTGCAGCCCCAGAACACCGATGTCCCAGCAACCTGGGTGGTGGGACGCATCAGGTCGGAGACCGAGCACGGTGTCCGCGCCATCCAGCAAGAGGCCGACCCAGCCAGGACCGTTGTCGAGCCACTCGGCGTCGAGGACCTGACTGCCATCAATGCCGAGGATGCTGGTGAGCTCTTGAGCAGCTCGTCATCGACGGGACCAGAGCGCGTACGAGGAGGTGCAGTGAAGGTGAGCATGCTTCCATCGATCCGGACTGGTACGAGGCCTGCGTCGCATTCCTGCACGACGACCGTGGGATCCGCCGGCATGCCGCCCGCGTCGAGCCAAGCGCGTGCCGTACCCAGGGTCGGGTGGCCGGCGAACGGGATCTCGGTGTTCAGGCTGAAGATGCGAACGCGATAGTCCGCGCCCGCGTTCGTCGGGGGAAGCACGAAGGTGCACTCGGACAAGTTCGTCCACACGGAGAACTGCCGCATGGTCTCGTCGTCGAGGCCGTCTGCCTCGAGCACCACCGCGACAGGGTTGCCGCGCGTCGGGCCTTGTCCGAATACATCCACCTGGCGGAAGCCGCGATTCACGGGAGCGCTCGCCTCTCTTTTCCGGCTGGTCTCAACTCACGACCACACGTATGAATCGCGCCCGAGCATTTTCTTCGTTGATGTACGCGTATTGCTGGGCGGTGGGGAAGGCGAGATGGTCGCCGGTCTGCAGAGTGACGCCGCCATCTTCCTTCTGAATGAGGATGGAGCCTTCGGAGACGAGGATCATCTCGGACCACCCCACAGGGTCGGGCTCGGCATCGTAGCGGTCGCCGGGTTCGAGCGTCCACGCCCAGAGCTGCGCATCTTTCGCGGCGTGAACGGAAGCGAGCAGCACGGCCTCGCTGCCCGGCACATTCCCTTGCCAGGCGACTTCCCTGACGTCCGTATGGGGTGCGGCCGGCGCTGCAACGAGGTCGACGAAGGTGACACCCAGTGCATCCGCGAGGTGATCGAGTCCGGTCAAGCTGATGTTCGCCTCCCCTGCCTCGAGCTTGACGATGGTGCGGCGACTGATGCCCGAACGATCTGCAAGCGCGACCTGACTGAGTTCCGCAGCCACACGAAATCTGCGTACGTTAGCGCTGACGTGCGCGAGAACCGCGGACGTTCCTTCGATTTGCATGTGCATCATTCTGCACCATAGAGTGTGCAGCATGTTGCACACTGGCAAGAGGGTCTCGTTGTCTCGGCAAGAGGTCGCCCTTATCGCCATTACGGCAGTGTGGGGCGCGACGTTCCTGATCGTGCACATCGCGGTCCAGTACAGCGGGCCATGGTTCTTCGTCGGCATGCGGTTTCTTACTGCTGGAGTGATCACCGCGGTGGTCTTCGCAAAGGTCCTTTCGGGACTGACGTGGAAGGAGATCTGGGCTGGGTGTGCGATCGGGCTGATGATCTACCTCGGGTACGGCTTGCAGACCGTTGGGCTGCAGACCATCAACAGCAGCACCTCGGCGTTCATCACATCCCTCTACGTTCCGTTGGTTCCGGTGCTGCAGTGGATCGTGTTCCGAAAGCCCCCAGGGCTTCTCACCTGGCTCGGCGTGGCACTCGCCTTCACCGGCCTCCTGCTTCTCGCTGACCCCGGCAACGTCGGCTTCAGCTTCGGGGCGGGCGAGATCGCGACGCTGGCCAGCACCCTTCCGATCGCAGCTGAAATCATCCTCATCGGCTTCTTCGCCGGCAAGGTGCACCTCGGTCGCGTCACCGTTGTGCAGCTGCTCGTGGCCGGACTACTCGGCTTCGCCACCATGCCCGTCGTCGGCGAGCAGGCTCCCGAGTTCTCGTGGGTGTGGCTGGCAGCGGCGGTCGCTCTCGGCGCGGCGAGCTGTCTCATCCAGATCACGATGAACTGGGCCCAGCGATCAGTCTCACCGACGCGCGCCACGATCATCTACGCGGGCGAACCGGTGTGGGCCGCGATCATCGGCCGCATCGCCGGCGACAGGCTTCCCCCCGTCGCGATCGCCGGGGCGGTCCTCATCGTCGCCGGCGCCGTCGTCAGTGAACTCAAGCCGCGCGAACGCACCGAAACCGACGAGTCTGCAGACGGGCCCCTCCCTGACCCCCTCCCGAGCGAACGGACCAACGCATGACCCTCCCCACGACCGACACCGCCGTCACCTACCCGGCTGGCGCGACAACCTCTACCGGCACCGTGCTGCACGTGGAAGGTCTCCCGAGCGGGCAAGCCGCCGTCATCCTCGACGTCACAGCATTCCACCCCGTCGACACCGCATGGCCCGACCAGCCTGCCGACCTCGGCACCCTCACCGCAGCGATGGGCACGCAGCCGATCGTCGACGCGGTCACCGGTGGCATCCACGAGGGAGCGCTGCACCTGGGCGCAGACTTGCCGGTGCGCACGGGAACCGAAGGCTGGACCTTCGTCGTGGCCCACATCATCGACGGCACACCACCCGAGACCGGCGAAGGGGTCCGCATCGACGTCGACCCGGAGCACCGCGCTGCGCTCTCCCGGGCACACACCGCTTGCCACCTCGCCGCGCTCGCTCTCGACGCCGCACTAGCTGGGTCGTGGAGCAAAGCCGTCCCGACGGATGCGCTCGGAAGTCCCGCGTTCGACTCGCTGGCGATTCAGCAGTCGCGCATCACACCCCATCACTCGGTCGACATCTACAGGATCGGCAAGTCGCTGCGTCGCAAAGGATTCATGGTCACTGCGCTGGACGACCTAGAAGCCGTCACCGATCGAACCAATGCGCAGCTCGCCACCTGGGTCGGCGCCGGCGGGCCGGTGCGCATCGATCGTGACGATGACCGGCTGTCTTCGCGGCGCACCTGGGTTTGCGAGTTGCCGGGCGGCTCGACCGACATCCCCTGCGGTGGCACACACGTCACGAACATCACCGAGATCGCCGGCATCACCACATCGCTCACCACCAGCCAGGTCGAGGGCGGTCTAGAACTCGTCATGGCGACAGCCGTCCACGCGCTCTGACCCGCGACGGTGCCTCAGTCATACGGAATCCGACGCTCGCACCCGATTGCCCCTCGAGATCAGTCTCACACTCGGGCAGCTGACCGACGGCATGGCGATGGACTACTGCTGCAGTTGACGCGCTTCCTCGCGCGGGTGTTTACGGGCGCGCCGGCCATCGATCGGACGCGGGCCTCCGGAGCACCCACAAGCACTGGTGGCGACCGGCTTCCGAACGCTGCTCCTGCGGGCCGTCGTGACCGGTCGTCCCAATCGCGCTGAGAGAAGCACCCCCATGGGTGGGTTTCGCAGGGCCCGTGCCGGCTGGGTGATGGATGAGTGGTGATGGTGGGGCCCAGCTTCCTTCGTGCTGATCTCGCCGAGCCGAAGCCCGGCCATGGTGAAATGGCGTGTGCAGCAACGCATGGGGCGGCTGACGGCGACCGATGGCACCGAGATCGCGTATGCGACGATCGGCGCCGGGCGCCCGCTGGTGTATGTCAGCGGCTGGCTCAGTCATCTCCAGCTGAGCTGGGAACTGCCAGAAGAGCGCGCGTTCTACGAGAGCCTCGGGAAGGGGTGCCGCCTCGTGCGGTACGACCGCGCCGGCTGCGGTCTGTCCGCAGCATCCGATCGCGCACCGTCCATGTCTTATGAGCTGGAGCAGCTGGCCGCAGTCGCCGAGGCCGTCGGCCGCGAGCCTTTCGATCTGATGGGAACGTCCATGGGCGCGCTCGTCGCGGTGGCCTGGGCCGCGGCACACCCGGAATCCGTCCGGCGGCTGGTGCTCTATGGCGGATGGGCGTCCGGCGCGGAGGTCTCCCCGCCCGCGGTGCAGGACCACGTCCTCGGACTGATCGAGTCGCACTGGGGTCTGGGCTCCGACCTGCTCACCGACATCTTCGCCCCCGACGCGAGTCCCGCGTCGCGTCAGCAGTTCGCTCAGTACCAGCGGGCATCATCGACCGCCGAAACTGCCCGGTCGCTGCTGGCGATGAGTTACAGCCTGGACGTGAGTGACCTGCTCGCGCGGGTCCGCGCTCCCACGCTGGTGGTGCATCGTGCGCAAGACCGGGCCGCTCCCGTCGAGCAGGCGGCAGCACTGGCAGACGGCATTCCCGATGCGCGTCTTGTCGTGGTGCCCGGCCGCTCGCATCTGCCGTACGAGGGCGATGCCCAGGGCGTCGTAACGCCGATTCGCCGGTTCCTGGGCTTGCGCAGCCTGCCCCGCGGGCCACGAACGCTGACGCCTCGGCAGACGGAAGTCGCCGCCCTGGTCAGCGCGGGGTGCACGAATCGGGAGATCGCCACCCGGCTGGGCATCGACGAACGCTCGGCCGAAGGTCACGTCGAACGGATCCGACTGCGCCTCGGCTTCACGTCGCGAGCCCAGATCGCCGCCTGGTTCGTCGCCCGACGCGACGCGCCGGGATCGACGAAGTGAGGTAGTTCCACGCCTGAAAGACCGTGGCCGGCGGCGCACGCTGATGTCATCCACAACGTCACACCCAGGAGCAGAGATGACACAGACCGCGACCGCAACCTCGCCGGAAGCCACCTTCGAGCAGCACGCCTTGCGCGGCCGATTCAATGCCGCGTTCTTTCGAGTGATGGACCCCTATATGGAGTGGAACCTGCGCAGCCGCAAGCAGCGTCTGTTCGCCGGGCTGCCGCGTGAGATCGTCGAGATCGGACCGGGCGTCGGCGCCAACCTCCGCCACCTGCCCCCCGGCAGCACGCTCGTTGCCATCGAACCGAACCGGTACATGCACGGCCGTCTGATCGAAGCTGCACAGCGGCGCGGCGTGCAGCTCGATCTGCGCGAACGCATGGCCGAGCAGACGGACATTCCCGACAGCAGTGTGGACAGCGTGATCTCTTCGCTGGTGCTTTGCTCGGTGCAGGATCCAGCGGCCGTGCTCGCCGAGGTACGGCGCATCCTGCGCCCGGGCGGCACCTTCCGGTTCCTGGAGCACGTCGTGGCGGCGCCAGGCTCGCCGACCCGCCTCGCCCAGCGGATGCTTCGCCGTCCATGGGCATGGACGTTCGAGGGCTGCTCCTGCGAACGCGACCTGGAGCAATCCGTGCGCGCCGCGGGATTCGCGACGGTCACCGTAGAGCGCTACCGGGTGCATACCCCCTTCCTGCCGTTCAACACCCACATCGCCGGCATCGCGCGGGCGTAGACATCGCACCTGCATGCCGAGCACGCCGATCGCTTGATTCCTGGACTCTTCTCCCCTCGCCCGCGGTCTCCCGGTCGAGCCGTCAAGGCTCGACCGGCCGCAAGAAGCTCAGCTGGCTCCCGGACTGCACGATCAAGGGGCCGAGTGCATCATTGAACTCGCGTCCTGCCGGAGCGGCGAGATGCTGGTCGAACGCCGCTCGATTGAGGTAGATCTCGAACACGAAGAACCGGTCGGGCGCCTCCGCGCGGCGGTAGACGTCGAACGTCACGTTGCCCGGTTCCGCGCGGACCACCTGCGCGAAGTCGCGCAGGAGTCCGTCGACAGCCTGGGCGGCACCGGCGCGCGCCGTGAACTCCGCGTAAAGGACGACCGCTTCCGACTCGGTCATGCGGGATTCACGTTCCGGGGTCCTTGGTGCCGAGCAATGCCGGCTGCAGCGTATGAGACGACCGGGTTCACCCCTGTGCCGCGCCAGTCATGATCGCTACCGCATCGGTCATCGAGTGCGTTTGCGGAGTGATGGTCGCTGCACGCTTTCCAAGCCGCTGTACGTGGATGCGGTCAGCGACCTGGAACACCTGCGGCATGTTGTGCGAGATGAGGATCACCGGCACCCCGTGCTCGCGCAGTCGCACGATGAGCTCGAGAACTTGGTTGGACTCGCGCACGCCGAGAGCTGCGGTCGGCTCGTCCAGAACCACGACCTTCGACCCGAATGCCGCGGCGCGCGCGACGGCGACTGCCTGGCGTTGTCCGCCCGAGAGGTTCTCAACTGAGACGGTCACGTCCTGCAGCGTTGAGATGCCCAGCTTCTGGACCTGTTCTCGCGCCTCTCTGCGCATCCCCGACGTGTCGAGCGCGCGGAACACCGATCCGGCGATTCCAGGCTTACGGCGCTCCCTGCCGAGGAACAGGTTCGCCGCCACATCCAGAGCGGGCGAGACGGCGAGGTTCTGGTAGACCGTCTCGATTCCCGCGGAGCGGGCGTCCTGCGGCCGTTTGAAGTGCACCTCCTCGCCGTCGAGCAGCAGCTGCCCCTCGTCGGGGATGTAGGCGCCGGTGAGGCACTTGATGAGGGTGGACTTGCCGGCCCCGTTGTCGCCGATGACGGCGAGCACCTCGCCGGCGTGCAGCGTGAGGCTGACGCCATCCAGGCCGACGACGCGACCGAAGGTCTTCACGAGCCGCTTCGCCTCGAGGACCGGGACGCCTGCCGGGGTGGGTGCAGGCTCAACTGCTCCTTCAATGAGAGTCACTTGCGTACCTTTCTGATCCACTGGTCGACTGCGACGGCGACGATGACGAGGATGCCGATCGCGAGAGTCTGGTAGAGCCCGTCGACGCCGGCGAGGAAGAGTCCGTTGCGGAAGACACCGACGATGATCGCGCCGAGGAGGGTTCCCCAGATGACGCCGCGGCCGCCGAAGAGGGACGTGCCGCCGATGACGACGGCCGTGATCGAGTCGAGGTTGAGATCCGCGCCGGCATTCGGGCTCGCCGCACCGGACCGGCCGATCTGGATCCACGCGGCCACCGCGAGCACGGCGCCGGCGGCGACGTAGACGCTCATCAGCACACGGCTGGTCGAGATGCCCGCGAGACGTGCCGCTTCAGCGTCGTCGCCGACGGCGTAGACGTGCCGCCCCCAGGCGGTGCGACCGAGAATATAGGCCATCAGAACGTAGAGGGCGAGCATGATGATCACCCCGACCGTGAGCCGGATATCCCCGATCGGGAACGCGGTGGCTGTGAACGTCAGCAGCTCAGGCATCTCCGCCTTGCGGATCGTCTGCCCCCCGCTGTAGAGGAGCGTCAAGGCGATGAACACGTTGAGTGTTCCCAGAGTGGCTATGAACGGCGGGAGCTTGATGCGGGTCACGAGGAATCCGTTGAGTGCTCCCGCGGCGAGGGCGGCGATGAGGCCGGCGAAGAGAGCGAGGGGCGCCGGGAGACCGTTGTGCACCGCGGTTTGCGCCATCACCATCGAGGCGAGGATCATCGACGCGCCGACGGAGAGGTCGATTCCCGCGGTCAGGATGATGAGGGTCTGGGCGATCGCCACGGTGCCGACGACCGAGACCTGGTCGAGGATGAGCGACAAGTTCGCGGGGGCGAAGAACCGCGGGTTGATGCTGCCGAAGACGATGATCGCCAGGACGAGAACGATCGCTGGGCTGATCGCCGGGTAACGATGCAAGGTGCCGCGGACCCGGTCAAGCGGCGTCCGGCGATCGAGGAACTCAGCTGCCAGGTCGAGGGTGGATGTGGGCGGTGCTTCTTGGGTCACAATTTCACTCCGTCGTGTCGAGGGAGGGATGCCGCGACCGCCGTGGAGAGCGGCCGTCGCGGCATCCCGATTCGGGTGTTACTCGCCGCCCCAGCAGATCTCGGCGGCTTCGGTGGTGTCGATCGACTCGACGCCGTCGGCGGGCTGGTCCGTGACCAACGCGACACCGGTGTTGAAGAAGTCGAGGCCCTCGCTCGTCTCCGGTACGGTGCCGTCTTCAACCAGCTCCACGATCGCCTCCACGCCGAGTTCGGCCATCTTGACGGGGTACTGCTGGCTGGTCGCATCGATGATGCCGTCGGCGACCTGCCCCACTCCGGCGCAGCCGCCGTCGACCGAGACGATGAGCACGTCATCTCCGCTCTTGCCCGCCGCCTCCAGCGCCTGGTACGCCCCGTATGCGGCCGGCTCGTTGATCGTGTAGACGACGTTGATGTCAGAGTTCTTGGCGAGCAGATTCTCCATGGCCGTGCGGCCACCGTCCTCGGCACCCTGGGATGCTTCGTTGCCCACGATCGTGTAGGTGCCGCCACCCGGGAGCGTTCCGGTGGGCTCCTCGTCGCCGTTGACTTGAGCGTCGCCCAGGTCGATGCCGAGTCCGTCCAGGAAACCCTGGTCGCGGTTGTAGTCCACCGTCACGGCCTTATCGTCGAAGAGGTCGATCAGCCCGATCACCGCATCTCCATCACCGAGCGTGGCGGCGGTCCACTGGCCGATGTACTGCCCCGCGAGGTAGTTGTCGGTCGCGAACGTGATGTCGACGGCATCCGCGGGATCGGGAACGGTATCGAGCGCGATCACGAAAAGTCCCGCATCGCGTGCTTTCTCGATTGCGTCCAGCACCGCAGGTCCGTTCGGTGTGATCAGGATGCCGGCATCGCCCTTCGAGATGGCCGCCTCGATCGCCTGGATCTGAGTGTCTTCATCGCCGTCCTCCTTGCCGGCCGCAAGCGTCAGGCTGACGCCGTTGGCCTCGGCGGCGGCCTGCGCCCCCTCCTGCATCGCAATGAAGAACGGGTTCGAGTTCGTCTTCACGATCAGCGAGACGCCGATCTCGTCGCCCGCTTCGCCGCCGGCAGAAAGCGCCGATCCGCTGCCGCCGGCGCAACCGGTAAGGGTGAGCGCCGCGACAGCGGACACCGCGAAGGTGGTCAAAAGCGCCTTGCGGCCCCGGTGCATGTGATTCCTCATTGAATTCCTCTCGGTCGCGCTGTCCGTTGACAACGATGTCATAGTCGGGTGTAGTCGACTCCTGGGATAGAGTCAAGTCACCAAATCCGAATCGAGATGAGTTCGTGACAACGATGTCAGCACGGCGGCCCGATCATGAGGGTCGAACCACCGCCACGATGAAACAGGTTGCGGCGCTCGCCGGAGTAGGCATCAAGACGGTGTCGCGCGTCGTCAATCACGAAGCAAATGTGGCTCCGGCGACGGCTTCCAGGGTGTGGGACGCTGTGCGGGCCTTGGACTACCACGTGGACCTGCAGGCGGGCAGCCTTCGTCGCGCAGGCGGCCGCACACGCACGCTCGGGCTACTCGTCAGCAGCGTCGATAACCCGTTCGCAGGGGCGATCCATCGTGCCGTCGAGGACGCCGCCGTCGAGCGGGGCGTCTCGGTCTTCACTTCCAGCCTCGACGACGATCCGCTTCGCGAGGCGTACGCGGTGAGTGCGTTCCTGCAGCGGAGAGTCGACGGGCTGATCCTCACCACCGCGAGCCCCCGCCCCCAGTATCTCGGCGCAGTGCTGCAGCGTGGGCTGCCCGTGGTCTACGTCGACCGGAAGCCCGTCGATGAAACGCTGGACGCGGTCACGAGCGACAACCGCGCCGCCGCCGAACTAGCGACCGCGCACCTGATCTCTCACGGCCACCGGCGCATCGCACTCCTCGCCGACCGCCTCGACATCGGCACCGCCCGCGAGCGACAGCGGGGATTTCTCGACGCGCTCGGTCACGCGGGAATCTCGACCACCCTGGCCCCGATGGTCACCGAACTGCACGACGCCGCCTCTGCCCAGGTCGCCCTGGCCCGACTGCTCGCATCAGAAGCCCCGCCTACCGCGGTGTTCAGCGCGCAGAACCTCATCACGGTCGGCGCGCTGCACGCGCTTCGGGTGGCTGGCCTCCAGCACGCGGTCGCTCTCGTAGGATTCGACGACATCCCCCTCGCCGACCTTGTGGAGCCGGGCGTCACGGTCATCGCGCAGGACCCGCAGCAGATCGGACGGGTCGCCGTGGAGCGCGTCTTCGCTCGGCTCGAAGGCGACACCAGCCCCGCCAGACATACCATCACGCCCACGAAGCTCATCCCCCGCGGCAGCGGCGAGATCGCACCCGCGGCGGAGTAGCGACGCCCTATCGTGCCCCGAGTACAGCTAGAGCTCCGCTGCCCACGGAAGGTCCGCGCCCTTGCGTGAGACGGTGATTGCAGCGGCGGCGACCGCGTCGCGCCCGATGTACTCCAGCGTTTCTCGGCCGAGGTTCTCGCTTCCGGTGATCAGCAGCGAGTTGATCAATGAGGCCATGAACGTATCGCCCGCACCGATCGTGTCAACCACGCTCACTGCTGCCGCCGGGACCCACACCCGATGATCGGCGTTGACGATGATCGCTCCCTTGGACCCCAGCGTCATCGCGCCCAGCCGAGGACCGAGTCCGAGTACGGCGTCCAACACAAGATCCGGCGCGACGCCGGGATAAAGCCACGCCGCATCCTCATCGCTCATCTTGACTACCGTGGCGAGCCGCGCGGTTTCCTCGAAAACCGGCAACGCCTCATCGTGGGAGCCCAGTAGTGCGGGTCGGATGTTCGGGTCGTATGTGATCTCGGCGGCCGATATGTCCCGGAGCAGGTCGCGCACAGAGCTCGCTCCTGGTTCGAGAAACGTTGCCACGGATCCCGTGTGCACAAGTCTTCGCGCCAAGCCCGCAGGGCGGCGCACAGCCCAGGCCAGGTCGAACTCGTACTCCGCCTGGCCGTCAGCTCCAATTGTGGCGATGGCCGTAGCGGTGTGCCCTGCGCTGATCGACTCCACCAGAACGTGAACACCGGATCGCTCCAGGTGTTGAATGATGGCTTCACCACGAGAGTCGTCCCCGAGATGGGTCAATAGTGCGACGTCGGCTCCCCGCCTGCCCAGCCCGAGGGCGACATTAGCTGGAGAGCCACCGACGTGTTCGATTCGCTCAGTGTCCGTCTGGACGATGTCGATGAGCGCCTCGCCGATCACCAGAACATCGCAGTCTCGTCGGTGGGTCATTTCTCCTCGGGATCCTCTGATTGGGTGGCGCTTGGTCGCGAGCCAGCACATTGTCGGTCGGGACGTTGGTCAAGCGTTCGGAGAGGACCCGGTTGATGACGTGGGTTGCTGTGAGAGCAAGATATCCGAGTCAGAGGTCGACGGTTTCCAACCTGCGCCGGTGAGTTCTAGCGGTACAGCTCGCGGACGGGTCGCCATCCTCCCGAGCTCAGTTCGGGAGGATGGCAAGCCCGCTGACCGCGACTACTGCGTCGTGGGGACGTTGATGTCGTCCACGCTGATGTGCCCCCACCCGCCGGTGGCGCGGTCGACGATCTCGATATAGAGGTCCTCGCCGATGTGCTCCGCCAGGTCCAGGTTTCGCCGCTGGTATTGCGCGCGCAGCGCCTCCTGCTCGTTTCCGGACACCTTGGCGAGCACCGCTCCGTCGGATGCGCGGATGGCGGCGACGTAAAGGTTGTCCGGGTCGTAGCCGCCGGCCGTGAGCAGGTCGATCTGGCCATCACCGCCGAGGGTGAAGGTGGCGGATCGCAGGGCGCCGGTGCCGGCGTCGCCGACGGCGTCGTCGAAGCCCCACAGGTGGCAGCGGTCAGTGCTGCCCCAGGCGTTGGCCTGTCGGAACGTGCCACCCCATCCCCAGTCGTCGGCGTTGGTCACGGTGGCGTTGCTGAAGGCGTTGCCGTCGATGACCGTCCAGTCGGTGAGATCGCATGAGGCGAAGTCCCCATTGGGGAGTCCGGTTCCTTCGGGCGTGGAGGGCTCGTCGAAGTGCGAGGGCGTGACGGGTCCGAAGGCGCCATCGAGGTTCCAGACCTTGACGGACTTGACCTGGACCTTCGCGTCACCGAGGACCCGCAGTCCGACGGCGTCGGCGAGTGTCGGGTAGACGCGGGTTGTCAGGGACTTCTTTCCGTCGACGTAGGCCTCGACGACGGAGCGGTCGACGTAGACGTGCATCGTGACCTTGCCGTTGGGACCGACGCTGAACTCGCCCGAGTTGACGCCCTTTCGCGTGTCCGGATCCAGGCTGGAGGAATTGCGATCGACGGCGAGCGTGTTCTCTGCCGGGTCAACGGTCAGGGTGGTGCGCTCCGTGCCGTCCGCACTGCGCCGCACTTCCAGGCCGACGGCCGAGTCGGTGCCCTTGACCTGAAATTCGACCTTCACCTCGAGCAGGTCGGTGAGCTGATCCTGCTTGTTCTCCAGGGCGGTGTTGGCCTTCGCGACGGTGGTGTTCTTGAGGTCCACCACCTGCTGAGCGCGCAGCGACTCGAGTTCCTCGATCGGTTCGATACCGACATCGCCGTTGGGCAGGATTCCCAGCGCGACGGGCAACCCCATGGAGTGCGCCCATCCGGCGTCGTAGTGGTCGGTTTCGCTGCGCCCGTCCTGGGTGATCGTGAAGAGGATCGTGCGGCCGTCGGGGTCGACCATTCCGGAGGGGCCGGTGAAGTGCTCGCCGTAGTCCCACATACGCGGCTCTTCGTGGTCGGGCACGAACGAGAACGTGTCGCGGTCCCATTCGCCCACCCAGTAGTAGGTGTTCTTCGCCGTGTTGATGTTGTACCCGTCGAACCAGGGGTTCACGACCAGGACGTGCTTCTCCTCGCCGTCGACGGCTCCGACGGGGAGCAGCACCGGCAGCTCCCACACCTGCCCCGTTTTGGGGTACTTCAGGGCGTCGCCGATGAAGAGTGGGTTGCGGTACTCCCAGTTCACCAGATCACGGGACGTGTAGAGCAGGGCGGTTCCGCCGACGCGGGTGTCCCCGTCGAGGATGCCGGAGCCGACGATCTGGTACCAGATCGGCTGTCCGTCGTCGCCGGTCTCCTTCCATACGAACGGGTCGCGGAACTGCCCGAACCACGGGGTGCCCACCGGGGACGCCAGATCGCGCGCCTGGGTGGTGACGGGCGCGGGCTCCAAGCGCCATTCGGTGAGGTCGCTGTTCTCCGCTCCGTCCACCGGCCATGCCAAGCCTGTGGCCTGGTTCGGCACCGCCGCGTCGTTGCCGGCAGTGTAGAACAGCACAGGCTTTCCGTCGGCGTCTAGGGTCGCACTCCCGGACCACACCCCGTCTGGTGTCACCGGCGCGGTCGGGGCGATCGCGACGGGCAGGTCCTCCCAGTGGACGAGGTCGTCGCTGATGGCGTGCCCCCAGTGGATCTGGTGCCAGTACGGTCCCTGCGGGTTGTGCTGGTAGAAGACGTGGTACTTGCCGTCGTAGTAGACAGGCGCGTGCGGCTCGTTCATCCAATGCTCCGGAGGCAGGAAATGGTACTGCGGCCGGTACCTGTCCCCGTCGAAACGGTCACGTGACGGCGTGATCGCCGGCGCGGTCGCGTCTGCACCTGCGTCGGCGGCAGCAGCGATCTCATCGGCACCGAGGAGGGCGTCGGTCACCGTCAACTCGTCGATGGCGCCGTTCCACATGTTCGCGCGGAACGCTCCGTTGATCACGGCGGCGTTGTTGTGGCGGCCGATCAGCAGCGGCCGCGATTCGGCGGCGAGGATGCGGGTGCCTTCGCCGATGTTCTTCTCAGCGACCTGTTCCCCGTTCAGGTACAAGCGGATCAGTCCGGTGCCGGCATCGTAGGTGGCCGCGACGTGGCTCCACTCGTAGCTGGGGAGAACGGCGTCGTCACCGACGCGGAGGGTGTGCCAGTTCACGCCGTCACCGAGTTCGAGGCCCCACGTGCCGTGCCGGTACATGCCGAGCAGGTAGCCGGTCTTGGCCTTGGCGTCGTGCTGGTTGACCACCGCGGAGGCCTGGCCGAGGTCGCCCCATTCATAGGAGCGCGGGGCGACCCACGCCTCGATGCTGAGTGTGCTGCTGGGGACGAGCGCAGCCGTTCCCTCCCGCTCGATGGATGTCGAGTAGCCGTCGAACAGCAGCGCACCGTCGACGACGCCGGCGGTCCACAGTGGGTCGCTGTCGGGCTTGTCGGCAGCATCGTTGAACACGTAGGCGACGGCATCAGAGGTCGCTGCCCCACCTGCGGCGGTCTTGCCGGATCCCTCGCCGAAGGACCAGTGCATCGGGTCGTTGAGGAGGGTTCGGATTCCGTCGGCGTTGAGGTGCCCGGTGGGCGAGTTGTCGACCAAGCGCAGCCGCACGACGTCGCCGCGGTGCGCGCCAAGGTCGATGGCCACCGGCTGATACGTGTCGGTCGCCTGGGGGACGCCGACGCGTGCGAGCTCACTGCCGTCGGTGTCCGAGACGATGGCCGCGTACACGTCGGGGTTCTTCGATCCGCCGAGCAGAAGGCGTACTTCCGCGTCCCCGCCGACTCGGAATCGGGGCGAGGTGAGGGTGCCGATGGCGTCATCCGAGTCCAGCGCGCCGCCCCACAGGTGGTACGTGCCCTCCGCATCGAAGGGGTGGCTGTCCGGTGTGGAGGTGGCGTCCGAGACGTGTGCCGCGGTGAATGCGGCTCCTTCGGCGGTCCAGCCGTCGAGCGTTCCGGTTTCGAACCCGGCGTTGTCGAACTCGTAGCCGAGGACCTCGACGTTGGTGTTGATCGCGTCGACGTTGATGTGCCCCCATCCGCCAGTGGCGGTGTCGACGACCTCGAAGTACAGGTCCTTTCCAAGGTGGGCGGCTGCGCTCCATCGCACCAGCGAGTAGCTCTCGGAGTCAGCGAAGCCGGTGTTGGTCGCCCGCATGAGCTCCGCTCCGTCAGACGCGCGGTGGAGGGCGACGTACAGATTGTCGATGTCGTTGCCCCCTCCGATCAGGAACTCGATGGTGCCGGTCCCGGTCAGCGTGAAGGTGGAGGAGCGCAGCGTGCCGGTGGGCGCGTCACCTCCGTTGCTGGCACCCCAGAGATGGTGGGTGCCGTCGTGGTTGAATGGCCCACCCCATCCCCAGTCGGTGGCGTCACTGATGTGCGCGTCAGTGAAGGCATCCCCGCTCACCACGTTCCAGCCGGTGAGGTCGCCGCTCTCGAAGCTGGGATTGATCACCTGGGTGACCGACGTCTCCGTGTAGGTGCGGACATCGTCCAGGTTGATATGCCCCCACCCGCCGGATGAGTTGTCGACGACTTCCAGGTAGAGGTCTTCGCCGAGTTCCGCGGACACATCCCACACGACTCGCGTGAGCGCTTCGGAGTCAGCGAACGCGGTGTTGGTCGCGCGTCGGATCTCGGTGTCGTCACTGGCGCGACGCAACGCGACATAGAGGTTGTCGATGTCGTTGCCGCCGCCGATCAGGAAGCTGACCTCGCCGATTCCGCCCAGGGTGAAGGTCGAGGACCGCAGCTTCCCTGTGGGTTCATCGCCCCCGGCCGCCGCTCCCCAAAGGTGGTAGGTGCCATCGGGGTTGAAGCAGCAGCCCCAGCCCCAGTCGGTCGCGTCGCTGACGTGCGCGTCGGTGAACGCGTTGCCCTCCAGCGCCGTCCAGCCCGCGAGGTCGCCGGTTTCGAAGCTCGGGTTCTCGATCGTGTTGGCTGCGGCGGTCGCCGTGAGCGGTGCCGTGAAACTCAGCACCCCCACGGCGAGGGTGCTTGCGACTGCGGCGGCGACAGCGCGCAGTGGCGCGCTCATCCTGGTTGTCCTCATGTCCATCTCCTTCGACGGCGGGGTTCAGGTGACGTTGGGGGTGCCTGCGGGAACGCGCAGCGCACCGTTGTGAATGTGGTCGAAACGGCCGTCTGCGACGCGCAGGTTTCCGTCGGTGCCCCACGAGACCGGCAACGGGTCCGAGAGCGCGCCCACGAATTCGCCTGCGGGGTCGACGTGAAGGAAGGCGAACAAGTACCAGCGGCCATCGCGGTCCCTCACCAAGCGACCGGCGTACAGCGATTCGTCGGTGAGTCGCACCGCCCGGCGGATGTCATAGGGGCCCTCGGGACGGTCGATCGGGACCGCCCACACCCCCCCTGCACTGTCGCGTCGTGACGCGCTCAGTTCGCCGGCCAGACAGCTGAAGATCAGGACGTGGCGACCGTCGATCTCGGCGACCTGGGGGACTTCCAGCTGTCCGAAGCCGGCTCCGGGCTCGGACCATGGCGGCTGCAGGGTCCAGGTCGAGAGGTCTTTGGACGTCGCGTGTCCGATGACGCCGCGATCGTCGGCGGCTCCCTGCTTGCTGCGGGCCGTGACCAGCATCTGCCATCCCGGAATGCCGGGCGCCTCGAACACCCACGGATCACGCCACGCCTCATCGAACCAGTCGCCGGAGTCGAACTTCTCATACCAGCGCGGGTCTGCCTCGGCGATCGCACCAGGCTGCTTCTCCCAGTGGTACAGGTCCGTGGAGGTCGCGAGGCCGACGCGCTGGATGGTGCCGGCTTCCGCGCGGGACGTGCCGGTGTAGAACATCCGCCAGACACCGTCCTGGCCCCGCACGACAGAACCCGTCCAGGTCGTGAAGTCATCGAATGCCGGGCCGTCGGCGGCAATCAGCGCGTCGGGCACCTCTCGCCAAGTGCGAAGGTCGTCCGAGACTGCGTGCCCGACAGTGACATGGAAGTGTCGGCGGTTCGGATCGTGCAGGGCGCGCGAAGCTTTCAGATAGAAGACGTGGTAGTCCGTACCGTCGTCGGCGAACCACATGTCCCATGTCCATGCGTCGGGAAGCGTGAATGGCATCAGCCTTTTACTCCTGAGGATGCGATCGAGTTGATGAAGGATTTCTGGAATGCGATGAACAGCGCCACGACGGGGATCGTGATGAGCGATGAGTACGCCATCACCTGCCCCCAGGACACGTTCAGTTGGAAGAAGTACTGAAGGCCGACCATCACCGGGCGCAGCTCTTCGCTCTGCACGACCATCAGCGGCCAGAGATAGGAGTTCCATGCCGGCAGGAAGGTCAGGATCGCGACCGTGGCGATGGCCGGGCCGGACAACGGCATGACGATGCGGCGGTAGATGCTGAACCACCCCGCCCCGTCGACGCGCGCGGCCTCATCCAGTTCCTTCGGAATGGAGGAGAAGTACTGATAGAAGAGGTAGACCGAGAAGGCGTTGGCGATGAACGGGATGATCTGCACGTGGTAGGTGTTCAGCCACCCTTGGCTGAATGCGAGGCTGAACCCGTCGGCCTCCAGCGAGGGCAGCTTGTTGACCCACCACAGCAGGGGCAGCGCGAGCGTCTCGAACGGCACGATCAGCGTCGCCAGGATGAGGGTGAGGACGAGCCCTCGGCCTCGCCACCGCAGTCGTGCCAGTGCGAAGGCGGCCATGCTGTTGATGAGGATGCCGAGCACCACGGTCGTAGCGGCGATCAGGACCGAATTCGCAAGGAACTGCCAGAACGGCACCCGGTTGAAGACGCCCTCGTAGTTGTCCAGGGAAACCTCACCGACCGGTGCGAATGCCCGCCAGGATCCGAGGTCGGCGAAGATCTGCAGGTCCGGTTTGAACGAGGAGACCGCCATGAAGACGATCGGCAGCGCGAAGAACAGCACCAGCGCGCTGCGCAACAAGGTGATGCCGACCGCGCGGCCCCGGCCGGGGCGGGCGACCCGCGGCTGGGTGTCGGTGACGTCGGGAAGGACGAGGCGCTGTGTAGCGGACATCGCGATCAGCTCCTTTCGCGGGTGAGGTAGCGCTGGATGCCGGAGACGATCAGGACCAGCACGAAGAACACGAGCGAGATCGCGGACGCCAGTCCCGTCTGCAGCTGCTGGTATCCGGTGCGCACCGCCTGGTAAACGACCGTGGTCGTGGTGTCGAGCGGCCCGCCATCGGTCATCACCGCGATCTGGGTGAACAGGCTGAATGCGGCGATGGTGATCGTGACGAGGATGAGGGTGGCCGTCTGTCGCAGCCCGGGCCAGGTGACGTAGAGGAACTGCTGCCACCTGCTCGCCCCGTCGATCTCGGATGCTTCATAAAGTTCTGCGGGGATGGTCTGAAGGCCGGCGAGCCAGATCACCATGTGGAATGCCACGCCCTGCCAGATCGACATGAACATGATGGCCGGCATGGCCCAGACGGGATCGTTGAGCCAGTCGATCGGGGTGTACGTGCCGAAGATCAGCGCCCCGAGCACCTGATTGATGAGGCCGTCCTTCTGGTACATGAAGCGCCACAGCAGCGAGACGACGACCATCGAGGTGACGACGGGCAGGAAGTAGACCGTGCGGAAGAAGTTGGTGCCGCGCACTTTGGCGTTCACGAGCAGCGCCAGCAGCAGCGCGAATCCCGCCTGAACCGGGACGACCACGATCGCGAAGTAGAACGTGTTCCGCACCGAGGCCCAGAACACCGGATCGGTGAAGAGGTACGCGAAGTTGTCCAGCCCGACGAACCGACCCGGACGAGGCGAGATGAGCCGGGTGTCGGTGAACGCGAGCCCGAACGCCAGCACGATCGGGATGATGAGGAACAGTATGAACAGGACGATCGCGGGGCTGATCATCCAGGCGGCTGCGGATCGCTCACCTCTGAGCGCCCGGGCCCTGTTCCGCCTCACGGGCGGGTCGGGAGGAGTGTCGATCGACTCCGCCCGGGCAGCGTCGAACGTACGGAATGTGGTCATGGTGATACCCCTGTCAGTCCGTGGGTGCGGCGCTGGTGCGCAGCACCGCACCCACGGGATGGCGACGTTCTAGATCAGAACGTGTAGCCGCCGTTCTGCTCGATGTCGCGGTCGATGTCCGTGACAGCCTTGTCGAGGATCGCCTGCGCATCGCCACCCGCCAGGATGTCCTGCGTGGCCTTCTGGAACACCGATGAGATGTATGGGTAGGCGGCCGTCTCCGGTCGCACCACCGCGAACTGGTTTGCGAGCTCGAGGTAGATGCGACTGTCGCCGCCCTCTGCATACGCGGGGACCTCATCCGCGGCAGCGAGCGTTCCCGGGATCAGCCCGGTTGCCTCGGCGTAGTCGACGAAGTACTTGGTGTCATGCGCGAACTCCAGGTAAGCCTGAGCGCCCTCCACCTCGTCACAACTGCTTGTCAGGCCCCACTGCCACGACCCCGCGCCGATGGTCGGCCCGTTGCCGAAGTCCGGCGGCGGCAGCACCACCGCATCGTCGAACGCTTCACGAACGGTGGTGTCGGCCCAGTTGCCGGTGTAAAGAATGCCGCTCGTTCCGTTGACCCAGTCCGCAGTGGCATCCGTTCCCGATGTCTGCGCCATGTAACCGTTATCCACGAGGCCGCGGAACCACGTCGCCCACTCCAGCGCCTCCGGGCCGTTGAGGGCGCCGTCGGCGGTCTCGAAGCTGGAGCGGTCGATCAGGTCGCCGCCGAAGCTCTGCAGCAGGGGTGAGTAGGCGTAGGGGATCCATTCGCCGCCGCCGCCGGTGCCGAAATCGACCGGGTACTCGAACTGGCCCAACGCGTCGATCTTGGTCAGCGCCTCGTTGAACTCTTCACCGGTCCAGGGTTCCTCGACCGTGGGGATGCGGACCCCCGCGGCGTTGAGCGTGGATTCCCGGCTGAACATCGCGAGGGCGACATCGAAGAAACCGTAGGCGTACACCTCCCCATCGATCTTGCCGAGGGTGCCCTCGAGCTGACCGTCGTAGGTGTCGTCGGGGAGCCCGAGCGGCTGGATGTAGCCGGCCCACGCCCAGTTCGCGACGTTCGGTCCGTCGATGTCGACGATGCACGGCAGATTGTCGGACGTCGCTGCCGCGACCACGGCGTCGTTGTAGGCGTCCTGTGGGAAGTCGGTGACTTTCACGACGTAGTCGTCCTGGCTGCCGTTGAAGTCGTCGACGATGGTGTTGATGACTCCGAGCTCGGCGTCGTTGCCGCCGGCATGGGTCCAGAGGTCGATGGTGGTTGCACCATCGGACCCGTTGCCGGATCCTCCTGCGGCGCAGCCCGCTGTTGCGACGACCGCGAGGGTCGTTAGGCTAGCCGCAACGATGCGGCCGATTTTTCGGGACACTGATCTCTCCTGTTCGGGTGGTGATTGTCTTGCGGTTCATCGACGGATCAGGCGTTGCCGCGCCTGTCAGCCGGTTGGTGCCACTCTCCCGGGCTCGAATCCTGGGAGGGTGGCGCTACCGAGTGCCGGTGGATGACCGGTCCTCGGATGCGTGTCGTCGGTGCAGCGGTGGGTGTGCGACCCGTCGAGATCTGGTGGAAGAGCTGCTCAGCTGCCCATACGCCCATGTCGTAGTGGGGAAGCTCAACCGTTGTGAGGCCGGGGTAGAGCCCGTCGGCGATGAAGTCCTGGTTATCGAAGCCAACGATCGACACTTCCTGCGGGATCCGGAGGTGCAGCTCGGCGGCGGCGCGGTACACGCCCATCGCGAGGCGGTCGTTGAAGCAGAAGATGCCGGTCGGCCGGTCGCTGTTTTCCAAGAGGCGTCGTGCCGCCTGGTAGCCGCCCTCGGGATCGGCGTCCGCGGCGATCACCTGCAGGTCCTCGTGGGCGAGCCCCCACGCTGCGGCGCGTCGACGGAAACCCTCTTCTCGGCCGAACGCGGCGGGTATGTCATCGATGTCGTTGATGAACGCGACCTTGCGGTGTCCGGCCGCGAGGAGGACCTCCGCGGCGTCTTCGCCACCGGCTGCCTCGTCGGGCACCGCCCACGCGACAGCGGGGTCGGCACAGGAGGCGTTGATGAGCACCGTGGGCACGCCGGCGAGTTTCGCGGGAAGCTCCACGGGGCGGTGGTACATCGCCGCATAGAGGATGCCGTCGACCTGCCGGCGAAGCAGTGCATCGATCTCGCGTTCCTCGACGGCGCGTTCGTAGCCGGTGTTGACGACGAAGACCACGGAGTCATGGCTGGTAGCCACATCCTGCGCACCGAGGATGATCTTGCCGGCGAACGGTGTCGTGGCGATCTCGTCGCCGATCAGGCCGATGGTGTGCGAGCGCTGCGTCCGGAGGCTCTGCGCCAAGATATTCGGGGCGTACCCCAGCCGCGCAGCCTCAGCCAGCACACGTTCACGGGTCTCCGGATGTATCCGCTTCCCAGGGACGTCGTTGAGCACGTGCGAGACCGTCGTGATCGAGACGCCGGCCGCTGCCGCGACCTGCTTGATCGTCACTCTGCTCTGCGCCATTGCTTTGCCCAATCGTTTTGCCCGGCATCAGTATGCGCATCGACGCCGTGCTGCGTCAAGTGCGAAAGTGAAGTTGACCGAATCGTTACTGGCCGTGGTGCGGCGCTTCCGGATTCTCGGATGCGACGTCCCTGCCTCAACGATTCGACGCGCCGCCGGAGGGTGCCGAGCTGACCAAACGAACAGTGGCCCGGCCATCCGTTCAACGTGCCCCAGCAGCGACGAGACGGATCCAAAAGGAATGAGCAGTCGCCCAATCTTCCGAACGACCAAGGTCTTAAGGGCTCAGCACGATACTTAGGACGATCCCCTGGTTCAAGACCGCCGGTGGGTGCCACGATGGGGGAATGGCCCGATCGCGGTCCTCGCCTCGAATGGTCGCACGCACGGAGGAACTGGGGCTCCTCCGCGACGCGTTCGCGCGCGGTCGAACGGGACAGCCCAGCGTTGTGCTCGTGCGCGGCGAAGCAGGCATCGGCAAGACACGCCTCGTAGAGGAGTTCATCGCGGGCATCGACTCCGACGAAACACCGCCAGTAGTCGTGGCCGTCGGTCAGTGCGTCCATCTCGGAACCATCGGGACACCCTTCCTACCCGTCCGGCGACTGCTGCGCGCCCTGCGCGGGAAAGTCGGAGATAACGCCTTCCGCGAGGCAGTGCAGGCGCCCGGACGTCTGGCGGTGCTGGGGGCGATCCTTCCCGAACTGGCGACCGAAGGGCCCGCATCGCTACCGGGCAACCCCGGGCTTCTGGCGGACGCGATCGAACAGCTCCTTGTGAACCTCTCCTTCGAGCGCCACCTCGTTCTCGTCCTGGAAGACCTGCATTGGGCGGACGCGTCGACGCTCGACCTGCTGCGTTCGCTCGCCATCACGGACGACGGATCGCACCTCACGATCATCTGCACATTCCGCCTCGACGACCTACATTCCGGCGATCCGGCCGCTCAGTTCCACGGCGAAGTGAGCGCCAGTCGCTCCGCGACGACAGTCGAACTCGGCCGACTCGCCCCCGCACACACCGCCGAGCTCATCGGCGAGCTCTCGCCCGGCCTGAACCCTCGCGCGGCGACGCGGGTCGCGGCGCGCAGCGAGGGCGTCCCCTTCATCGTGGAAGAACTGGTCGGGGTCGACGACGGCACCCTCCCCTCGACCCTGCGCGACATCGTGCTGGCGCGCATCGCGCGTCTGTCGCCCGATGCGAGGGATGCCGTGTCCGCACTTGCCGTGGGCGGCGACCGCGTCGACCACGCCGTCTTCGCGGAGATCGATGCGCGGGCAACGGCCGCGTCCATGCGAGAAGCGATCGAGTCACGCGTGCTCGTCGCGACCGACGGCGCGTACCAGTTCCGCCACGCACTCATCCGCGAGGCCGTCTACAACGAACTCCTTCCCGGCGAGCGCGCCGCGCTGCACGAGCAGTATGCGCGCGCCCTTCAGCCCCGTCTCGATGACGGGGAAACAAGACTTGCGACGGCCGCCGCGGAGCATTGGCTGCGCGGAGGAGACCTTCCTCGCGCTTTCGACGCATCGATGATCGCGCGCGAATACGCACGCGCAAGCCTCGCGGTCACGGGCGCGATCGAGCTCGGCGACCGACTGCTCAACCTGTGGGCGCAGATTCCGGACGCGGAGGCCCGCGCAGGGACGACTCTCGCCGACATGACGGTCACGATCATGCAGGAGTGCAACGCCATCGGGCGTATTACCGAGATGATCAGCATCGGCACCCGGACCATCACGGCACTTGGCGCCGCGGACCCTGTCGGCCGCGCGCGCGTCCACCGGTGTCTCGCTGTGGCGTACGCCAACGGTGATCGACCGAGAGAGGAGCGGCTCGAGCTCGGCAAGGCGCGGCGCCTCCTCGAGCGGGAGCACGGTCGGTCGAGGGACGCGACGCTTGCCCTCGTCGTGAGCATGGAGCTCATCTCGGCTGTCGCCGATGATCGTCTGCGGTTCCGTGGCGAGGTCGACGAGTGCCTCGAGCTCGCCCAGCGGTCATGCACCGACACGGAGATGGGCCCGG
Organism: Microbacterium sp. B35-04; assembly: GCF_010634885.1. Taxonomy (NCBI): domain Bacteria; kingdom Bacillati; phylum Actinomycetota; class Actinomycetes; order Micrococcales; family Microbacteriaceae; genus Microbacterium; species Microbacterium sp. B35-04. The sequence continues at coordinate 66,337 of NZ_MWLP01000005.1, forward strand.
TCCTCACACACGCGGCCTGGGCACTCGCCGATCGGGGGTTCCTGCTCGATGCGGCCCGTCTGATTGAGCGGGCTGTCGAGGGGAGCCTTCTGTCCGGCAGCCTGGCGGCGCGCACGGTCGAGTCGCATGTCCTGGATCTGCTCGGCCGTTTCGACGACGCCGCTGAGGTTTCGGAGCAGTCTTTGACACTCGCGGGTGAGCTCGGGGTTCGCCCCGGTGAGGGGCTGCTCACGTTCTTCCTCACATCTGTCGCATGGGCCCGAATGGCCCTCGGGGATCTGCCCCGCGCGCACGCCGCTCTCTCACAGGCCATGGCAGACGTCCCTGAAGACGGCGGTGAACCGGACCGCGGTCGGATCGCCGTCATCGGCGCGACGATGGACACGTGGGACGGGCGCCCGCTCGACGCGGCGGCGGTCGAAGCAATGACCGCGTTGGCCGGCGGCGACGCCGACGATCGGCTCTCTGTGATGGTCGTGACTGCCGAAGACGAACTCAATCGGACCGAGGACGCCTCCGGGCTGGGGCGGCGGCGGGCGACCGAAGGCGCCGTCCGAGCTTTCGCGCCCCTGGCGGACCCCTCCATCTCGACCCACACGGGCGACCTGCGCGCCGCCCTTCCGGCAATGGCGCGTACGGCGCACCGAGCCGCTGCCGAAGGACTCGCAGGCGAACACCTCGCGCAGCTGATTCGCACGCGCGACGCCACGATCGCCGACCTCGGCGACGACCCCGGCGGGCTCACGTTGCGCGCCGTGGCCGCAGCCGAGGTGACGCAGGCCATAGAGCAAGACGTCGTAGACGCCTGGCATGCAGCCGCGGACGCGGCCGCGGCGGGGTTCGTTCCGGTCCGCTATCGCCTCTACGCGGAGTACCGACTCGCGGTGGCGCTCACTCAGGCCCGCGACACGACCGGGGCAACACGGATGCTCTCCCATCTGATCGACGAAGCGCCGACGAAGGGAGCTGCGGTCGTCGGCAAGTGCGCAAGGGCTCTCGCTTCACGACACGGCATCCGGGTCACCCCGCGACGCGAAGCGGCTCCCCCTGATCCGACGACTGGCCTCGAGAGGCTAACGCCGCGCGAGCACGAGGTGCTATCGCTGGTCGCTCAGGGACGCTCGAACCCAGAGATCGGCCGCAAGCTGTACATGTCGCCCAAGACCGCGTCGGTCCACGTCTCTTCGATCCTCGTCAAGCTTGGCGCGAGCAACCGCACCGAGGCGGCGACGTTGTATGCAACGGCTCTGGCTCACGGGGATGCCGACTGAGTGGTCCGTTCCGGCATCCGTTCGCGCCATTCTTAATGGGTGGGACGACTCGCAGTGGGGACTCGCTTGTCGTGGCTGGCGGTCGGCGAAGTCCTCACCGAACTCACCCTCAACCCCGCCCACGGCTACCAACGCAAAACGGCTGGACCCCCGCCTCCGGGGGTCCAGCCGTTCACGATGTCCTGAGACATCACACATCACAATGGCGGTGACGGTGACGGTGGGATTTGAACCCAAAGAGGTTCGATCCGTTCCAATCTGTCTCGACCGAGAACCGCGGAATTCCGCGGCTGCGACCGACCGTTCGCTGCTGCCGTTCGCCCCGAATCACTCCTGATCCGGATCACCTGTGGGCACGGCGTGGGCACGAGGTCACCGGCCGCGCAGGTGCGATCACACGGGAGGCTTGAGTGACAGCTGAGCGGCTGCACTGGCTGCGGGCATGGAGTTGCAGGAGCTCGGCGACGTGCCAGCTTGAAGACCGTTGAAGCCGTTCAGACCGACGCGGTAGTCGGAAACACCGTCACCGAGCCCCCGCCCTCGGGTCGCGTCACTTCAGGGCGACCACCCGCAGTTCGGACGTCGCCGACGCGGTCGTGTATCCCGTGAGCTTGCCGGTGACGGTGACGGAGATCCGGTGTCCTCCGTCGCCGGGCACGAGCTTGTAGCTGCTCTTCGTAGCGCCCTTGATGGGCGATCCGTCGCGGAGCCACTGGTACGTGAAGCTTGTGCCGTCGGTCCACGATCCGGGCTTGGCCGTCACGGTCGACCCCACCTTGAGGGTGCCTGAGATCGTCGGGACGGCCGTGGTGAGCGTGGCTGCGAGGACTGTCACGACGCGCTGCTTCGACGTCTCGTTGCCCGCAGCATCGACCACCGTGTAGCTGAGCGTGTATTCGCCGAGTACAGCGGTGTCGACAGTTCCGGTGACCACGATCGATCCGCTCAGCTCGCCGTCCACCCGATCGACCGCGGTGACCCCCGCAAGTGGATCGAAGACAGTCCCGTACACGACGGATCCGGCCCCGGGCACCACGAGCACCGGTGCGGTGACGTCGGGAACGACCAGGCCTCGCAGCGCGGCCGCGAGGTCGTCCACCGCGACCGTGTACGCCTCGTACGACGCGTCGCCAGGCAGCGCCTGCGCCGCGACGAACGCCGAGGTCAGCGCGGCCGCCGTCTCCGGCGTGTACTGCGCGGTGTCGATGGCATCGGCCGCGGCGACCAGCAGCGGCAGGCGCCGCATGACCGTCCAGTCCAGCTGGCCGGCCGCCAGATTGAGCACGCGCAGCGCCTCGTCCACGTCATCCTGTCTCGCCACGGCATCCGCGGCAGTCCGGGTCGCATCGTCTAGCGCTCTGCCGAACACAGCGAAGTCGATCGCGACGTACCTTTCCTCTGCTGCCAGCACGCCCGTCGCGTCGGCGATGGCGGTCTGCAGCGCGGTGCGGTCGACCGCCGGTTCCTGAGATGCGGCAGGGGCGAACTCGAACCAGTCGAGGTTGGAGACGTAGTTGTAGTCCTGCCCGGCGATCGGGTCGGCGTGCATCACGACGATGAGCCGGTGGTCGCCCGAGACCGGGCGGTCGAGCTCGACCGTCGTGGTGACGTAGTTCACCCACGCGCCGGTCTTCGGTAGCGCTGCCGTTCCGATCCGGTTCGCCTCGGACCTGTCGTCGATGTAGAACTCCAGGCGCGGGTTCGCGCCGACACGGTCGTCGCGGGTGGAGGTGCGCACCGAGAGAGTGTTCAGCGGCGCGGCGCCGAAGGAGACGCGCTCGAAGGTCAGCTGCCCGCCGCTCCAGGTGCCGCCGACGTTGCCCGTCGGGCTCGTGCCCTCCTTCTTCAGGCCGTTGCCGTTGTCGGCTGTGTAACCCTCGGCCTGCACGCGCACCGGCTCAGCAGGAACATCCTTGGCGGGCCGGAGCAGCGTGACGCGGTCGATCTCGATGGCACCCGGGTCCAGGCGGAGGCTGAACGTGGGGTTCCAGGCCTGAATCTGCTCGGCGGTCATGACGGAGCCGAGCTGGCCGGAGCGGATCTTCCGCCAGGTGCCGTTCTCCTCGATCCACGAGGTGATGGTGCCGTGGGCGACCACCGTCGCGAAGCGATCGCCCGGGTTCCATTGCACACCGGTAAGCGAGCCGACCCCGAGGTTCTTGTCCTGCCCGTCGACAGACACGTCGAAGCCGCTCTCGGCGCGGGTGTTGTTGAACCAGCTGTGTGCGCGGCTGCGGGGGCCGTCGGTGATGCCGATGAACAGGCTGTCCTCGGCGGCACGGGTGCCGGCGAAGTTCGCGGGTTCGACGACCAGCGCGAAACTCTCTCCCGCCTCGGCGGGGAGGGCGACGTGGCTCCAGCGTCGACCCTCGGCCGTCGCGTTCAGGACGCCCTCGGCGGTGTCGACCGACAGCCCCGCTGCCGGCTCGTTGACGTCCGCGAACGCGGTGTACTCCGCCAGACGGTCCGTAGTGAAGTCGTCGTCGAACGCGACATCGCCATACGTGATGCCGTCGAGCCGCACGCGGTCGGATGCCGCCGCGATCGTCAGCGCCTCACCCGCCTGCGTGAGCGTGTCCAGCGCGGACTGAAGTTGCTCGTCGGTGGCCGCGTCATCGGCGAGCACAGCCTGAGCCGCATCGCGTGCGGCGACGAAGCCGGCGTAGGACGACGTGGAGTATTCACCGCGGACGACGAGCTCGGCATCCGCCACAAGCGTCGCGAGCTTGGCGCGCCACTGCGGGTCGAGCGTCAGCGTCAGCGTGCCGAGTCCGGAAATGCCGTCGCCGCGCACACCTGAGGCCGCCGTGCCGGCGAAAGCGGCGTCGGTGAACGCCAGCGCGAACGATGCGCGCTGGGCGTCACCGAGCGAGCCGGTCAGGCGCAGGTCGACCGTGGCGTCGTCGCGCTTCACAGCGGAGCCCGTCACGCCTGCAGGGAGGCCGGGCAGCGTCAGCGCGCCGTCCACGACGAGGTCGCGTCCGTCAGCACCGGCGAACTGCGCGCCGCTCAGCGTGAGCGCCACCTGGGTGTCGACCGCACCGTCGGCCGCGACGACGAGGCGCGTGCGCTCGGCGTGCAGCGAGACACCGTCGAAGGTGACTTTGAGGGTGAGCTCGCGCGGCCCGGTGGACGGCTTCCGGCTGAAGGCTGCATCCGAGATGCTCACGACGAAGTCGTCGATGCTGTCCATGGTGCCTGACCGCTCAGCCTTGCCGGTGAGCTTCAACGTGACGGCGCGGTCGCCGGTTCGCTCCGCGACCAGGGTCAGTCCGGCGGGCACGTTGGCCGCGGAGATCGCACCGGCTGCCGCGAGGTCGGCGCCGTTCGTGCCCGTGAACGTGCCGTTGGCGAGGTTCAGCGCGATCGTGTCGCCGATGGATCCGTCGCCGGCTGCAGCCTCGGTGAACTCGCGCGAGTCGACCGAGATCGCGTCGGTCGGGTTGTAGATCGAGCTCGGAAGGTCGTCGCTCAGCGAGGACGGCGCAACGCCGTCGGCCGCCCAGGAGGAAGGCTGCTCGCCCATCGTGAACGACAGCTTTCCGCCTGCAGTGAGCTGGTCGTATGTCACCCACGTGCGGCCGAAGTCCTGGCCGTTGAGTGTGGCGGACTGGATGTAGTAGTCGTCGGGGGAGACCCCGTCGGCGGAGATGTCGAAGGTGCGGCCCGAGGCGTAGTTGATGCGCACGTTCTCGAAGAACGGCGTGCCGATCTGATACTCGTCCGATCCGGCGGCGACCGGGAAGAGGCCGAGCGCTGCGGCCACGAACGTCGACGACATCGTGCCGGTGTCGTTGTCCATGGTCGGCAGGAAGCCCTGCGGGCTGTTTTTGAAGACCTTGGTCTTCAGCGGCGGGGTGAACTCGCCGCCCCCCGAGGGCGCCTCGTGCGTCGAGCCGGTCGCGATGTACCGGTTCCACGTCTCCTTGGTGTAGATGTTTCGCACCCAGTACTGCGTTTTCGACGGGGCGCCGACGTAGTTGAAGAGGTACGGAGCTTGCAGGTCGATCTCATTGGCGTTCGCGTGCAGCATCCGCCGGCCGTCGTCGGGAGCGTGCTCGCCGAACATGAAGCTCAGCGCGGACAGTGCGCGGTCCTCGCCCCCCATGAGCTGGAGCATCCCGCCCATGTCGCCGGCCGCGTACCAGTTGTACTGCCAGAGCGTGCCCTGGTAGACGTTGCCGGACTCGAAGCGCTCCGGGTCGACGTCCAGCCACGCGCCGTCGGCGCTCTTCGGGATGACCAGGCCGCTGGTGCTGCCATCAGCGAGAGTGACGGCATCCTTCTTATAAAGGTGCGTCCAGTTCGCGGCGCGCAGCCGGTAGTCGTCGGCCTCGACGGTCTTGCCGAGCGAGTCGGCGATCGTCGCCATGGCCCAGTCGTCGTAGGCGCTGCCCAGGGTGTCGTCCACCTCGTTGGCGATATAGCCGCGTTTGACGTTGTCGGCGTTCGCGTAACCGCCCTGCGACTGGGAGACCAGCGCCGGCCATGCCCGGTCGAGGCCGTGCAGCTCGGCGCCCTTGGCGATCGCATCGGCGACCACGACGGCGGCGCGCTCGAAGCGAACGGTGGGCACCGCGTGCACGGCGCCGGAGAGCGAGCTCTTGCCGCTGTCGGCGAAGGTGGCGTACAGGTCGACGATCGACTGCGCGATGTCGCGGAACACCTCCGGGTAGCCGATCGCGAGGATCTCGTACTTGCGGAAATCGTCCCAGAATCCCCAGCCGTCGTAGTGAATGTAGCCGTCAACCGCATGCACCTGGCCGTCCAGGCCCCGGTACGTGCCGCTCGTGCTCGTAGCATTCATCGGCATGCCGAACATGCGATACAGGTGCGTGTAGAACAGCGTCCGCAGCTCGCCGTCGGGGTCGCTGACGTCGGACGCGGTCACCGCCAGGCGCCCGAGGATCTCGTTCCAGGCGGCCGACGTCTCGGCGCGCACCTGCTCGAAGCTGCGGTCGCCCATCTCTGCGCCGAGGTCGATGCGGGCCTGCTCGGCGCTGATCGGCGAGATCGCGACCTCGAGGCCGACCTGCTCGCCCGCGTCCACGTCGAAGTCGAGGATCGCGCCGATGTCGGTGCCCTCCTGGTGCAGAGCCGTGCCGAGGGCGCCGGAACCGCTCCAAGTGCGCACCCCCTTCGCCGCGACTGTGGTCTCGGCGTAGTAGTGCATCTTGTAGTCGTAGCCGTTGAAGTGGCCGGCGAATTCGCCGGAGAGGGCGATCCGGCCGTCGTCGAGCGTGGCGATGTTGAGGGCGGCGCCGTTGCGCCGGGTGAAGTTGTTGCGCAGGTCGACCACGAGCGAGGCGGTGCCCGCCTTCGGGAAGGTGAAGCGGTCCTGACCCGTGCGGACGTCCGTGGTTGCCTCCGCGAGGATCGGATCCGCACCGGCGTCGACGGTGACCGCCCCATCGTCGCCGGTGGTGGTGGTCAGCTCGACACCGTAGTAGCCGGGCTCAGCGTCTTCAGCGTCGTGACTGTAGTTCTTCGCGTACGAGCCGGTGGACGGCCGGTTCGTGTACGTCACGTACGTGGGCACGACGAGGAGGTCGCCGCCGCCGCCTGAGCCGCCCACGCCGTTGAGGTTCGTGTGGGTGAACCCGGCGATCTGATCTTCGGCGTAGTCGTAGCCGCTGTGAGAGCGCGCGCCCGTCGTCAGCGGGTTGATCTTGACAATCGAGTTGGGCGCCTCGGCGCCGGGCAGATCCTGTCCGAAGTCGTCCTCGGTGGAGACGAACGAGTTGACGAGATCGGTGAAGTCGGTGGAAGGGGCAGTCTCGACGGCGGTCGCCGCGGTCGGGACGAGACCGGCGAGGATCAGAGCGGCGAGCACGCCCCCGGCGACGAGCCGGAGGGGGCGGGATGACGTGGACATGCGCTGTGGGTTCTCCTGGGACGAGATCGAGAGGGCGCAGCTTTCGCCGCGAACGGGTGGGCCGGGTCGGGACCGCGCGAGCGATCCCGACCCGGGCGTGCTACTTCTGCTTGCCCTTGACCACAGGGGCTGTCGCCTCCGAGGTCTCGGACGCGGTCGCATAGCCGGACAGGGATCCGGTGACCTCGACGGAGATCCGATGGCCGCCGCTGGGTCCGGTCACCTTGAGCGACACGGACGTCGCCCCAGGGATCGGCACGCCGTCGCGCAACCACTGGTAGCTGAGCTCCGCGCCTTCGGTCCAGGTGCCGGGCAGCGCCGTCAGCACGCCGCCGACCTTCGCGGGACCGGAGACGATCGGCACGTCGGTGGTCAGCGTCGCCTCGACGACCGTCACGTTGCGCTCCACGGTGCTGGTGTTTCCGCGAGCGTCGGTCACTGTGTAGGTGAGCGTCTGCGCACCGAGCACCGCGGTGTCGACGGATCCGGTGACGGTGATCTTCGCGGTGAGGTCGCCGTCGACGTTGTCCTTCCCCGAGACGCCGTCGAGCGGTTCGAACGCGGAACCGAAGGGGACGTCGCCGTCGGCCGGCACCGTGAGCTCGGGCGCGGCGTCCTTGGTGAGGACGACCTCGTCGACCACGCTGTTCACGGGCTTCGCCGCGCCGTTTGCCTGGCTGCGCAGGGTGCGCAGCGTGATCGATCCGTCGGTCACCTCGACCACCGAGTAGTTGCGCACCTTCTCCTGGTTCTGCGCCGAGGCCCACCAGGCATCCGGGGCAGTCGTGTTGTAGTACTTCGATCCACTGGCCGAGTTCGCGGTGAGATACAGCACTTCACCGGCCTTCGCCTCGACTCGGCTCTGACCCGACAGCTCGCTCGCGTTCGCGAGCTGGCCGTCCTTGATGAGGTAGCTGCGGGTGTAGTTGTGGTCGTGACCCATCAAGACGACGTCGAAGCCGAGCTTCGAGATCTCGCTGGGCAGGGAGTTGCGCCGATCCAGGATGTCGCCGTCGTTGACGTGTGCGGCCACCGAGTAGATCGAGTGGTGGAACGCGAGCACCTTCCACTTTGCCTCGTGGCCGTGCTCGGCGATGACCTCCTCCATGAAGGCGAAGTGCGAGGCGTTGTCGCGACTGTTCGAGTTGATGTTGAGGAACAGCACGTCCTTATAGATGAACCAGTAGTCGCCACCCGATGCCGTTGCACTGCCCGCGCCCGCGGTGAGGTCCTCATTCGGCAGGTTGAAGTGCTGCTCGTATGCCTTGGATCCGACGTCGTGGTTGCCGTTGGTCACCACCAGGGGGATGCTGCGCAGCTGCTCGGGCTTGAGGAACGCGTTGTACTCGTTCTCGTTCGGAGCGCCTTCGACCTGGTCGCCGGCAGAGAACAGCAGCTCGGCGTCGGGATAGCTCGCGGCGGCGACGTTCACCGTGTCGACCCAGCCTCGCTCGTCGGCGGCGAGGTTGCCGGACGCGCCGACCTGCGGATCGCCGAAGAAGAGGAACGAGAAGTCACCCGCGAAAGCCTGGGTGCGGAAGCTGTAGGCCGGCGACCAGCCGTTCTCTTCGCTGCCAACGCGGTAGGCATAGGCCGTGTTCTCCTCGAGGCCGGTGAGCGTGGTGTCGCGGAAGAACTCGCCGCTCGTCGTGCTCCCGGTCTTCGTCGTGGCGAACTCCGCGGCCGAGTCGGGGAACGCTCCGTCGACGAAGTCGGACGCCTTGGCGAGCTGGGCGACCTGGGGCACATCGGCATCCGAATACCACGTCAGGTTGCGCTGCGCCTCGGTGGCGCCGATGCCGAGCACGACATCCGAGATGTTCAACGCGACCGGGCCATCGGTCTTCGCGACGGGTACGAGCGACTTCAAGTCGAAGTAGATGTCGCTGCTGGATTCGCGGTCCTGGTACAGGGCCACCGCGATTGTGTTCTCGCCGGCGACGAGGGCCTCCGCGGGGATCGTGAACGTGCTCGTCACGGGGTCGCCGCCACTGGCGCCAGCGTAGGCGAGGTTCTGGTTGGGCGCCGTGTCGACTCGACCGTCCACGAAGCCGGCGACCCTCTGGCCGTTGACGTAGATGCGCACGGCGTCGTCGTACGTGATAGTGCCCTTCAGCGACGCGAGCTGCGCAAGCTGTCCCTCCGTGAGGGCGATGTCGGTGCGGAAGTGGTACGTGGGTATCGCCGGCTGCGCGATCCCGTTGATGTAGTGGCGGAGTGTGGTGGTGATCGGGAAGTTCGCCCCGATGGCTCCGGTGCCGCCGTTCTTCGCGCCGAAGGCGCCGGGCGCCTCGGTCCACGCTGCGTCATCGAAGCCCGCGGTCGTCCATGACAGTGAGCCGTCGCCCGATGGGTCCGTGTTGCTGTCGGAGTACTTCCAGGCGTCCGACGTCGTGAGGAACGTGTCGGGAAGGGCCGCCGGGCCGAACTCGAAGTAGTCGAGGTTGCTGACGAAGGGGTGATTGGCGTCGGGTGTCACATGCATCGCGACGATGAGCTTGTGCGCGCCCGACACCTCTGTCGGCAGGCTCACGGTGGTCGTGTTGTACGCGTTCCAGTTGGATCCCGTGACAGGCAGCGGCACAGTGGCCAGCTTTCCGGCGTCGGTCTTCTCGTCGAGGTAGAACTCGAGGTACGGGTTGGCGCCTACGCGACTGGAGTTGTTCACGTAGCGCACGGTGAGCGAGCCGAGGGGCGCGATGCCGAGCTCGACCCGGTCGAACGTGATCTCGGCGCCGTCCCACGTGCCGCCGACGTTGCCGAGAGGGGCGCCTGTGGCGTCCGCGCCGGTCTCCTTCTTCGTGCCGCCGCCGTTGCTGGCCGTGTAGTCCTCGGCCTGGATCCGGACTGGCTGGCCGGTTGCATCCATGACGTTGGCGACTGTCGTGGGCAGTTCCGTCGCGACGGCCGCGGGGGCCGTGGCCAGGAGCGAGCCGGCGGTGAGCGTGAGGAGGATCGCGCTGGCGAGGCCTCGACGACCGGGGCGGTGGCGTCGCAGGTGGGAAACGGGGTCGGGGATGATCGAGGGCACATCGATGGTCAGCAAGTTGTCACACGCCGATCTTGAGTCTTCTGCAAAGGGATATGGGGCGCGATGCGCCTCGACGACTTTCCGCGTGGTGAATGGCGGTGTACGAACATGGAGGTGAACAGCCAGAATCCGACGCGTGAAGGATCCCTTGCAGGCTCGAGCGCGACTACTCGAGGCGCAGGACCACCCCCGTCACACCGGAGTCGATGCTGGCCGCTCCGACGGCGAACGCGTCGACGCCGCGTTCCTCGGTGATCACGCTGTCGTCGAGCGCGCCGTCCGCGGACGCGGCGGATCCCCGGGAGGTCGCGCCATCCCAGATCACGGCGGTGACGTTGTCGGTGGGCTCGGCGAGCTGCGCCCCAATGATGAGGAACTCCCGCTCCAGCAGTTGCGCGGTCTCGAAGGAGAAGAGGTCCACGACCCCCGCGCCGAGCCCGACGATGAGGTCCGGCTCTGCGGCGAGCGCGCGATCCAGCGCCGCGTCGACCCCGTCGATGTCGGGTACGTCCGCCGGGAACACCAGAAGCTCCGCTCTGCGCTCTTGCGCGAACCGGTGCGCGGCGTCGAGCAGGGCGGTGGACGTCGCGGAGCCGTCTCGCGTCACGACCGCGATTCTGTAGCCCGCGAGCGCCTCGACGTCCTGAGAGGGTGTTACAGCGATCGTTCGACCGGGCTCGGGCACGATTTCGTGCGCATCCGGGGTCGGCGACCCGGTCTCGAGGGGATCCCGTGACCCCATCGCTGCGCATCCGGTGAGGAAGATGGACGCCGCAAGCGCGAGCCCCGCGACGAGCGGGAGCAAAGCCCGTTCCTTCATGACCATCGCGCGTCAGTCAAGCGTCTGGCGGTGGAGCGATGGTGGCGCCCGCATGACCGACAGATGAACGCTGCTGCAAGCGCCGTTTGCAGATCAGTGGGACCGCGAAAATACCGTGGGACAGATACCCACGCGAAATCGTGTGGGCATCCTGTGGGCACGGATGATTTTCAACGTCGGTCCGGATCATCCTCGATCCGTCTCCATCTCGCCGGTTCGGGCCGACGCGGCAGACCTCGCCGCGAGGGCGCTCTGCGAGAAAACCCCTGTCCACGCCCGTGCCCACATCCGAGAGGAACGGGACGGGTCCAAAAGGAATGAGCCGGATCGAACCCGCCTGAAAAGGAGGTCGATCCGGCTCAAAATGGCGGTGACGGTGGGATTTGAACCCAAAGAGTCTCGATCCATCTCGATCCGCTTCAACCGAGAACCGCGGAATTCTGCGGCTTGCGACCGCCGAGAGTCTGCTGCCGTTCCCTCTGGGCCCGCACCAATCGTGATCGTCTGTGGGCACCATGTGGGCACGAGTTCCCGACCCGCGGGAACGCGTGTTGACGGATCGGACGACGTATTGTCTTGTCCGCTTAGCGTCTCACCACACCTCGTCTGAAGGCAACAACACCCGAGCGCATGAGTCTCGCCTCGGTCATCCAGAACGCAGGGGTTTGAACCCCGCTTGTCAGGTCACAGCGCGCGGCGCTCGGGCGCATCCGCATCGATTCGGCGCGGTTCGTGTTCACGTTGGTCAACATTGAGGGAGGCTCGGCGCTGTTCGGGAGGTACCACCGGAACGTGTACTGCCAGAGCATTCCTCCACATCCGGCGTCGGCGTAGTGTCCGTCACGGGTTCAGCCGGTGCGACCGTCGCGCAGGCATGACACGGAGGCACCGAATGAACGACAGCAAGGTTTGGCTCATCACCGGCGCGGGCCGCGGCATGGGCGTCAACATCGTGCGGGCGGCGCTGGCGGGCGGCCACCGCGTCGTTGGTTCGGCACGGGATGCCGCAACCGTCGAGGCGGCGGTGGGCAAGCACGCCGACCTGCTGGCCGTCTCGCTCGACATCACGGACACCGCTTCGATCGACGCGGCCGTGAACGCGGCGATCGATCGCGTCGGTCGCATCGATGTGCTCGTCAACAACGCCGGGAACTTCCAGGCCGGATACTTCGAGGAGATCAGCCCCGAGCGATTCCGAGCGCAGATGGAGACGAACTTCTTCGGACCCCTCAACGTCACCCGCGCGGTGCTGCCCGTCATGCGCCGGCAGCGATCCGGGCACATCGTCACCATCACGTCGACCGCGGGAGTCGTCACCGGAGGATTCGGCAGTGCGTACGGCGCTTCGAAGTTCGCGTTGGAGGGGTGGACCGAGTCGCTGCGGGAAGAGGTGGAGCAGTTCGGCATCCATGTCACCGTCGTCGAGCCCGGCTTCTTCCGCACCGAACTGCTCGTGGAGGGCTCATCCACCCTGTGGCCCGATCTGTTCATCGACGACTACGCCGACACGGCGAGCACGATCGAGGCATGGAAATCCATGAACGGGAAGCAGAGCGGAGATCCCGCGAAACTCGCCGCCAGCCTCGTCAAGATCCTCGACCTGGAAGAGCCCCCCGCGCGCTGGGTCGCCGGCGCCGACGCGGTACAAGCCGTGAAGCAGAAGGGCCAGACCCTCATCGACCAGGCCGAGGCCCACCTCGACCTCTCCACAGGCCTCGACCACACCGACGACGGCGCCTGAGCTCTGAGACCCGACGAATGAAGGAGAACGCATGCCACGCATCCTGATCACCGGATCCGCCGACGGACTCGGGCGTGCGGCCGCGGAATCACTCATCGAGAAGGGGCACGAGGTCATCGTGCACGCCCGTTCTGCAGCGCGCCTGGCGACGCTTGACGATCTCATGGCTAACGGTGCCACAGGTGTCGTCGGCGACCTCGCCGTCCTCGATGATGTGCAGGCCCTGGCGATGCAGGTGAACGGCGTCGGCCGGATCGATGCCGTGATCCACAACGCCGGCGTCCTCGAAGGACCGAGCATCCTGCCGGTCAACGTCGTCGCGCCGTACGTCCTCACCGCATTGATCGAGGGACCTGCGCGTGTCGTCTACTTGAGCAGCAGTATGCACCGCGGTGGCTCGGCCAGTATCGACAGCGCGGACTGGGGAGGGTCTCGGAAGACACTTTCGTACTCCGACAGCAAGCTGCTCGTCACCGTGCTGATGGCGGCCGGCGCCCGGCGTCGGCCGGCGACCATTTCGCACGCTGTCGACCCGGGGTGGGTGCCCACGAAGATGGGTGGCCGTTCTGCGACGGACGACCTCGCCCTCGGCCATGTCACGCAGGTCTGGCTCGTGACGACAGACGCGCCCGAGGTACTCGTCTCCGGTCGCTACTGGCACCATCAGCGCGCGCAAGCGCCGCACCCGGCCGTGCACGACAAGCGGGTCCAGGAGGAGCTGCTCGCCGCCCTGGCCGCACACACCGGAATCACGCTGGCTGCGTCGTGACCGGCAGCCGCGACTTAGAGCGTCTGAACGAAAGGCTCGAAGGCCTCGGGTAGCGCGGGCACGGGCGGGACGGAGCTGTTCACAGTCACGAACTCGCCGCACTCAACGGACTCTTCCGCTGAGAGCATGACGTCGAGGACGTGTCGTCCAAGCTCGCCGGAGGCGAGATGAGGTCGGTTGTCCGCGATGGCGCGGACCATCTCCAGCAGCCCGAGGCCGCGGCCGACGACGGCCCCTCTCTGCGGGATCTCGATCCACTGCTGCTCGAACTCTTCCCCGTCACGGAGTGTCGCGAGAGGCTTCACGTAGGCGGTGCGGCCGGCGAACCGGTTCGGATCGGGAACGACAATCGAGCCCTCGGTGCCGTGGATCTCCACGACACCGTGCCGCTCCAGCGCCGAGTCGAAGCTCAGCAGACTGTGCGCCTGTTGCCCGCCCTCGAATACCGTGAGCACCTGGAGGGTGGTGGGCACCTCGACCGGGAACCGGGTCCCGGCGTTCGGTCCGGTGCGGATCTGGCGTTCGGTGCGCGCCTTCATGCCCGCGGCCGCGACGCGGTCCACGGGGCCAAGCAGACTGACCAGCGCGGTGAAGTAGTAAGGGCCCATGTCGAGCAGCGGACCCGCACCGCGGGTGAACAGGAACTGCGGTCCGGGATGCCACAGGTCGGGACCCTGGGTTTGAAACGAGGTGTGGGCGAAGAGTGGTGCACCGATCACGCCGCCCTCGATGGCGCGCTTGGCGGTCTGCAGCCCAGGCCCGAGGAACGTGTCGGGAGCGGAACCAACCCGGAGACCCGCGGCATCCGCGCTCCGCAGCAATGCATCGACGCCGTCTCGTTCGAGGCCGATCGGCTTCTCCGTCCACACGTGCTTGCCTGCCGCGATCGCCGCCGCCGACACCTCGACGTGCGCGGCGGGAGTGGTCAGGTTCACGACGACCTGCACGTCAGAGTCGGCAAGGACATCGTCGACCCTCCCCCACCTTGGAACGCCGTGCTTTTCTGCCTGCGCGCGCGCCCGCCCGACGTTCAAGCCGCCGATGATCGCGACTTCAACGTCCGGGAAGGAGAGGAGGTTCTCCAGGTAGGTGTCGCTGATGACGCCGCTGCCGATCAGGCCGACGCCGACCGCGCTCATCGGACGAAACCGGCGTTGCGAAGGACCGCCAGGCTCGCGGCCACCTCGTCGAACACATCCCCGGGCGGGTCCGACAGCAGCGGCGCATGGCCTGTCGGGGACGCGGGACCGGCACCATCCAAGGCCGCCCGAATCTCCCTGGGGCGGCGCACGAAGTTGAACGCTTCCACGTTCTGCAGTCCGAGCGCGGCCAGCTTGTCGAGTGAGCCGCGCGGGTCACCGGAGAATTCGGGGGCCAGCGAGCAGGGCTGGACGGAGGCAAGCGGCAAGGCCATCGATGCTTCTTTCATCTGTCGTGTCAGGAGACTGGAGACTTCGGGTCGGACGCTGGTCGATGCCGCACCGGATCGTCGGGCGGGGCGAGCGCGGGGGGCACGGTGGGCGGAGCCAGTATCGCGTCAGCGATGATCCGCCTGGGGTCGTACTGGCGTGGGTCCAGGGCCTTCCACGGAATGTCGTCGAATTCTTCGCCGATCTCGTCGCGCGCACGCTGCTTCGCAGCCTCTGTGAAGGCCCGGAGTTGGCGGACCGCGCCCCCCAGCCATGCCGCAGCTGCGGTCATTCGGGAAGGCCCCAAGAGGAACGCCGCCAGAATGGCGAGCAGGAAGAACTTCGTCGGGTCCAGTCCGAGCATCAGGGGACCATTCCGGTGAGCGTCAACGCGGGCGGCTGCTGGAGCACAGCGATGGCCCTTGCGCGCCGCTTGTCGTTCGCCCACGCGAAGCCCGCGGCGGCAAAGTAGAGGAGCACCATCGGGAGGGCCAAGAGGAACATCGACAGCACGTCTGCGGCAGGGGTCGCGAGCGCCGTGAAGACGGTGATTGCGAGGATCACGTAACGCCAGGAGCCGATGATGGCGGAGGCGCTCATCACGCCGACGACGTTGAGCAGGACCAGCAACAGAGGCAGCACGAAGGCGATACCGACGATGAGCATGAGGCGCAGGATGAAGTCCACGTAGCTCCGCGCGTTCAGGATCGAACTGGAGTTGCTGGGTGCGAAGCCGACGAGCAGGGCGATCATGTGCGGCAGCACCAGCCAACCTGCGGCGCATCCTGCCGCGAAGAGCGGCACTGCAGCGCCGACGAAACCGAGCGCGTATCCCTTCTCTCGGCGCGTCAGCGCCGGCACGATGAAGGCCCACAGTTGGTAGAGCCACACCGGTGAAGACAGGACGACACCCACTGTGAAGGCCAGCTGCAGCCGGAGGTCGAAGGCTGCCGTGATCTCACCGAAGTTCAGTAACGCCATCCGCCCCTGCTCGTCTTCGATGGCGGCGATGAACATCTGCACTGTGTCGAGTAGCCAACCGGAGAGAGCAAACCCGACCACCGTTCCGACCACAAGTGCCAGCGCGGCGATGGTGAGCCGCTTCGCCAGCTCGTGAAGGTGGCCGCCGAGGCTCATGGAACCCTGTGGGTCTCGACCGGCTCGCGCCTGCCGTGACATGAGGACTCACACTCCGGAGTGGGAACCGTGCGGTGCCACGGTGGTGTCCGCGCTGTCCACGCCACTCGGCGTCGCTGTTCCCACATCACTTCCGGTCGGGGCGCTGGCGGTCTCGTCCTTGAGGTTCTTGGTCTCCGAGCGGAAGATCCGGACGGACTGCCCGACACTGCGCGAGAGGGCGGGCAGGCGGGTGGCGCCGAACAGCAGAAGGACGACGGCGAGGATGATGAGCAGGTGCCAGCCAGACATGTTGGCGAACATGGATAACTCCTTCGTTATGGGTGGTTGAGGGTGCGGAGAGTCAGCGACCGGCGAGCGAGCCGCCGATGCCCCCGACGCTGAAGTAACGGTTGAGGACGGCGAACACGATCACGGGAGGGAGCAGCATGACCACGGCAACCGCCATGACGGCCCCCCAATCCGTGACGTTCTGCTGGAAGAACGACTGCAGACCGACAGGCATGGTGTAACTGGTCTCGGTCCGCAGGAACACCACTGCGACGAGGTAGTCGTTCCAGGACAGCAGGAATGTGAAGATCGCGGTGGAGAGGACTCCGGGCAGGCTGTTGCGCAGCACGATTCGCGTGAAGCTTCCGAACACCGACGCCCCGTCGATCCATGCGGCTTCCTCAAGCGACACCGGGATGCTGTCCATATAGGCGGCCATCATCCAGGTCGCAACGGACATGCTGGCGCCGACGTACACGATGGTCAGGCCGGTCAGGGTGTCGACGAGACCGAGGTTCGCGAAAAGGATGAACAACGGAATGACGGCTGTGATCACCGGCAAGGACTGGACGACGAACAGCAGCAGCGCGTAGCCGGAGACCAGCCTGTTGCGACCGCGCGATAGTACGTATCCCGCTGGAGCGGCGACGAGCACCGACACGACGACTGTCGCGAGGGCGACCAGCAGGCTGTTCTGCAGCCATGTCGGTGTGAGGGTCTGGGTGAGCACGTAGATGATGTTGTCCAGCGTGAGCCCGGACTTGCCGCTGGCTGCGCTGGGCGTGAGCGCGAGCAGCACCACAGCGACCACGGGCACGAGCATGACAGCCGTCAGGACGGAGATGAGGGAGAACCGTCCCCATTGCCCGCGCTTTTCCTGCTCGCTCACGGGCGGTTTAGCCCGCTTGCGCTCGGGACGGGTCGTGATCGCGCGTGTCTCGGACTGAGGCTTCTCACCCTCGAGGTGGGTGCGCAGGACGGTGCTCATTCGACGCTCGACTTTCGGATCTGGCGGTACAGCACGACGGAAACCACGACAAGAGCCAGGGTCATCAGGAAGGCGATCGCTACGCCTGTGCCGAGCTGGAAGTCCTGGAACACGGTCCGGTAGGCGAGGACGGTCAGCGAGGTGGTGGCATCCACCGGGCCGCCTCCGGTGAGGAGATAGATGGTCGGGAAGTCGTTCACGCAGAAGATCGTCATGAGGATCCAACCGATGTAGGTGGATCGGGCGATCAAGGGGAGGGTGATCATTCGGAACTGTTGCCACTTGCTGGCACCGTCCATCTGGGACGCCTCGTAGACGGTGGGATCGACCGCGGCCAGCGCAGCCCCGCTCATCATCATCATGAAGGGGAAGCTGATCCACACCTTGAAGATGCAGACCGTGATCGCGGCGAGTGTGGGGTCGGCGAGGAACAGCACGTTGTCGATGCCGAACAGTGCCAGCAGGCTCGGGACCGGACTCTGTGGCGTGGCGACAAGCCAGTTCCAGGCTGTCGCCGACACCACGACCGGAACCACCCAGGGGAGCAACAGCAGCACCTTGAACAGCCCATTCGCGGGAATGCGTGTGCGCAGCAGCAGCGCGAACGCGAGACCCAGCAACCACGACCCGAAGACCCCGACGATCGTGAAGATGAGCGTGAACCGCGTTGCCTTCCAGAACGACTCCGAGGTGAGGACCGTGACGTAGTTCTCGAGGCCGACGTACTCGCCCTGAGCGATCAGCGACCCATCGTGGACGGACTGGGACGCGGCGACGACGAGCGGGTACGCGTTGATCAATACCAGGAGGAGGACGGACGGGACGATCAGCGCGGAATAGGTCCGTCGGGTCTGCGCGACGATCGGGTTGCGACCGCGTGCTGGTCGACCCGAACCGCCGACACCGACCCCTGATCTCGCCCGTTGCAGGCGTGTCGGGGCGTTCTGTGAAGTGGTCATGCTGTTGCTCCCTGAGTGGTGTTGCGACTACGACGTCGCAGTCTCCAGCTCGGTCTGCAGCGTCTCCAGCGCGGTCCGCGAATCGGTCTGGCCGCCCAGGATCGCCTGCGTGAACTGCTGAAGCCCCTGTCCGCCATCGACTGCCGCCAGATCGGCGAAGAGCGCTTCCGCCTGCCAGGACAGCGGCTTGCTGACCGGCTGCCACTCGTCGACGATCTTGACCCACTCGGTGTCCGACTGGAACGCCTCCGAGTTCACGATCGACTTCATCACCGGCAGCGACTCGATCAGCTTGTTGTCCCAGAGCACCTTCATGTCGTCGAGGTAGGCAGTCAGGAACGCCTCGGAGCCCTCCTGGCTGGGGGTGTTGGTGTACATCATCAGGTTGTTCACGTACCCGAGCGTCCCGGTGTCGCCGCTGTACGCCGTCAACGGTGACGCCACGACGACGTCGTCATCGTCGAGCACGTGCTGCAGGCCGGCGGTGTGCCAACCCATGCCGACGCTCTTGTTCGTCCACTGCTCGAAGACGTTGTCGGCGGTGTAGCTCGCGGCGCCCGGGTCGACGGCCCCCAACGCGATCAGCTCCCGCACAAAGTCCATCGCTGCGATGTTCGCGTCCGTGACGGCATCGGGGTTCTGGTCCTTGTCGAACAGGCCACCACCGTTGTTCACCATCAGCGAGAGCAGGACCTGAGAGCCGACACTGTTGCCCGCGCCGGCGCCGATGCCGAATCCGTAGACCCCGTTCTTCGCCAGCGCCCGGGAAGCCTCGATGTAAGACGCCCAGTCGGTCGGCGCCTCCACGCCCGCCTTCTCGAGGAGCGACTTCCGGTACCAGAGCACTCGAAGGTCCGCTTGCCACGGGACGGCGGCGTAGCCTTCCGGCGTCTTCATCGTCTCGACCGTGCCGGGGAGGAAGTCCTCCAGCTTGCCGCTCTTGCGCAGCGATTCAATCAGATCGTCGGCGTAAGCGATCGCACCCTGCTCGGCGAATTGGAACGCCTGGAAGCCGGCGCCGCTGCTGACCGCCGGGCCCGTCTTCGAGGCGATCGCCGAAGAGAAGGTCTGGTAGAAGTTGTTCCACTGGATCTGCTGGTAGCTCGCGGAGGGAAGTCCGCTTGGGGGCGTATAGCCGGTGACGATGGCCTTGGCCTCGTCGGCATAAGACTGCGGGCCCCATGGCATGTCCCAGAACTTCAGGGTGCCGCTGCCGCCGCCGGTAGCGCCGCCGCCCCCGCCTCCGGGAGCGCATGCCGCGAGCAGCGGAACGGCAGCCGCAGCGGCAGCGATTCCGAGGAACCCGCGACGGGAGAACGTTGCTGGTGTTGAGGTGTTCATCATTGGACTCCTACCCGACCTCGCGGTCGGCTCTCTGTGGTGTGTTGGGTGTGGGCTGTGGTGACGAGTGGAACGGGTTCGCTGTTTGGGTGGATTCGGGTGCGGCTCGCTACGCGAGTGACGCTCGACTGAGGAGCAGTTGACTGGCCTCGTCGAACTCGCCCAGGTCGTCGGGACGGTCGCCGCTTTCGACGGCGGTGATCACTCGGCGCCAGGAGGCACGGTGGGCCGATTCCCACCGCGAGGGCAGCGTGGTCGACCCGTCGGTGTGCACGATCGTGACGAGCCCGGGTGCGGCCGTTTCGGGATCCGGCACGCACAGGTGGACTCCGCCGAATCGAGCGACGACTCGGACATGAACGGGACCGTCGATCGCGGGGCCAACGGCGATGGTGATGGTCAGCGGTGCACTATTCCTCACCGTCCCACCCACGAGCACCGTCCGCGATTGGCGGTGCAGGACTCGGAGATCTTCCACAGCACCCATCACGTGGTGCGCGATCTGGACGGATTCGTGAATGGCCTGCTCGATGTCCTCGGTCGCCGGTACGTTCACCGCGATCTCGGCAAAGGAGACGGGGCCTTCGAGGTTGCTGACCGCGTCCCGCGCCTCGGTCAGAGTGGGGTTCGATCGCCAGCGTTGGTCGAGGATCACGAAGGCGTTCCGTTCGGCAGCGGTGCTGCGGAGACCATCGATCTGCTCTGCTTCGGGTGCGACGACAACGACCCCGGACGCTCCCTCAAGCAGCGCGTGGCTTGCTCGTTCGGTCCAGCCGGCGGTGCCGTTCACTGTGCGAATGTCGGCGCGGTCCTCGACGAGCTCGAGTGTCGCGGGCAGGGATGCCGTCACCCAGGTGAGAGCACCGCTGGCGCGCGTCTCGCTATCGGCGGCGATTCTGATGACGTTCATGCGACCGACTTCCCGTTGGTGCGGATCCGGCTGGATGATTGGTCGGCGAGCGCGATCGCGAACCGGAGGTCGTCGATGAGGTCGACAGTCGGAAGCGGTGCGTCCTGGCCTCGTGCGATCCGAGCAAGGGCGACCCACTCTGCCTCGTACCCGCTAAGGGCAAAGGGACCGAACGTTCGGCTTCCGGTGGTGGAGTGAAGCGTGGCGACCGCCGAACCTCCTTGCACGTACGACGGCGTGAACGTGACGTGCAGGGACAGGTCGTCGCCGATGACCTCCAATGTCCACTCCGGCGCCCACGTATTCGTGGTGACCGCCTGCAGGTGGACGACCTTGCCGGACGCGGTTCCCGAGACGACGTAACCCCAGGGCGATGCGAGTTCGGCGCGCAGCACCTCAAGGTCCGCAAACGAAGGAAGGAACTGACGGATCAGGGGTAGGTCGTGGATTGCCAGCCCCATGATGCCGCCGGTGACAGCCCGGACGACCGCCTCTACGCCGGTGTCGTCAGAGGGCGGAGAAGAAGGACGCGAGACGATGTCGGTGGCGAGATCCTCGAACTGTGCATTGGGCGGAATCACCACCGAGGAACGAATGGTGTGCGACGTTTCGATCAGCGCGCCCCATTCCGCCTGCGCGGCCAGCCAAGCCGGATCGAACACGTGCATCGCCCCCACGATGATCGGCACGCCGGTCTCCTCGGAGACTTCCGCGATCTCACTCGCCTCCGCCGCCGTCATCGCGAAGGGCTTTTCACAAAGGATTGCTTTGACGCCCGCACGGCACGCCGCGATGACCTGCCCGGCGTGAAACTGTGACGGGCTGCAGATGACGACCACATCGACAGCCGGGTCGCTGAAGACGTCTTCGGCTCGCGTGGTAAACGCCGCCCCGGCTCTCCGCGCCACGGTCTCCGCGGTGGCGGCATCAACGTCCATGACCACACCCACTTCGAAGTCGTCGCTCAGTCGTGCAAGCGTCGGGAGGTGGATGGCCTGAGTCACCGGCCCCGCCCCGAGAACCCCAACGCGCAACCGGGCGGCCGTATCGCGGTCACCGGACATCGACATGCCGTCTCCCCTTCGAGTGTCAAACATGACCGAGTGATCATCTTTCAGCAGACTATAACCGAACGATCAAGTTTCGCGCAAGTGGCGCGTAGTGTGGTGTGTGGAGGTTCGATGAGCGCGGAGACACAGGGCGGGCGCGGTGCGCGCGGCCCTTATCGCAACGGCGTCAAGCGTCGTCGCCAGATAGTGGCGGCTGCCGCCATTGCATTCGGGCAATACGGCTACCACGGCGCTTCCCTGCGGCAGATCGCCGACCAGGTCGGGACGACGAACGCAACACTGATTGCGTACTTCGGCAATAAGGAGGGGCTCCTCGTCGCGGTGCTCGAGCACTGGCGCGAAGAGACCGCCCCCGAGACCGATGTCTTCCACGGTCTGGACTACTTCCGTTCGTTCGCGTTCTTGATGAGGTACCACGCCAAGCGGCGTGGGCTCATCGAGCTCTTTCTGACCATGTCAATTGAGGCCGCACAGGACGATCACCCCGCTCGCCCGTTCATCCTCGAGCGGCAACACGCCGGCATCACGGTCATGGTCGAGAATCTCCGCTTCGCCGTGGAGCAGCAGCAGATCGAGTTCATGAGTCCGGAAACCATGGAGACGGAAGCTCGCTTGATGGTCGCGACACTCGACGGCCTCGAGATCCAGTGGGTCCAGACGGATGATCTCGACCTCGAGGCCATGGTCCGGCGACACGTCGACTCCGCCATCACACGGTGGACCGGACGCCCGTTCGAGGACGTCCGCCGAGAAACCGACGAATGGCTTGCGACGCACCACAAGGAGTCCTTCCTCGACCTCGCGGCCCGCTGAACCTCGCCACCGCGCACACACTGCTCGAACGCAGACCCACGTGATCGGGGCGTTGAGGGCAAGCGTCAAGCCCTTATGCGCTGACGTCTACGTGGCGGTATTGATCTGAGCGGCGGGCGTCACCGCCGGATCGACGCAAATCAACCCACGTTCGACGAGTTGCGGAGCAATTCCGAGCGCGGCGGGCCCGCGAGGTTATCCGCGCAGCAGCTGGCGGCACCTCCTTTACAAGGCCACGCAGGGCCGGCCAGTCTCCTCGTGGACGAGTGGGCACCCCTCGCTTGCGACCTGCGCCGCTGCGTCCAGGGCGAGTGAACACCGAGCCGAAGCATCGTGCTCACACAGCCGAGTCCTTGGGTTGTTCTCTTGCCAAATCACAACCACCTAGTTATGGTTGGCGAAATCGAAGCGAGCGGTTGCTTTTCGGATGGAAGCGCACGCAGCGACGCAGGTGTTCAGATCAATGAGGAGATGTACATGTCCGCTGTTGAACAGCAGGAGAAAAGCCCAACCTTGCTTAGACGCCACAGCCTGAACAGGCGCCTTGCCGCCGTTGCTGTCGCAGCCGCCGTGGCCGCCACGGTCATCACACCAGGCCTAGCGTCGCCGCCCTCAGCGCGCGCCGGGCAACAGGCGGGGCAATCGGCCCTCGGTGACGCCGCATACCAGCGACCCCTGGGCGTCATTGGAAGCACGCCATGTAGCGCTCATGACTGGCAACTCTGCGCAGGCGATACCTCCGCACCGGACACGGTTCCGTACGCGCTCGGCAACCCCATGGCTCAGCCCGGCCTCGGGATTCCGCTCGGCGGACTCGGAGCAGGCTCGTTCATGATCAACCAGGCCGGGACCTTCGGTCCGTGGAACATGGGTGGATCTACGAACTCGAACTACGAGAAGCGCATTCTGCCTCAGGCCGCCATCCACATCCGGGAACAGCAGCCGGGCCGAACGGCCACCACCAAGACGCTCGCCGTCAACAGCTCCGAGTTCGGATCCGTCCTGCCTGCTTGGTCGACCCTCGACGCCGGGAGCGGGACATACAGCGCGCTCTATCCCTTCGGCCGCATCGACTACGCGGACCCAGTGCCCTCGACATCCGTGTCCACATCGTTCTGGACACCTATCGTGGCCGGTGACGACGAGTCCTCCTCGCAGCCTGTGGCCTACTTCGAGGTGGAGCTCACGAACGAAACGAGTAAGACGACGAAGGTGTCGACGATGTTCACCTTCCCCAACGCTCCAGCGCACGTCGCCAGCACAGTGCAGAACACCCCCAGCCCCGTGGCGAGCGTCCGCACGGGCTACACCAGCCACGAGACCGTGGATCACCGCAACAAGATCACCGGGATCACGCTGGGGGCATCCAGCCCCAGCAACACCGCAGACTCGCAGAACAGCGAGTGGACCACTGCTGTGCAAGATGAACCCGGCCAGCGAGTCACGTACGCAACGTCCTGGAACGCCGACGGCGACGGCTCCGACATCTACGCTCCCTTCAGCGCGACCGGGCGCCTCCCCAACGGCGCCCTCGACGGCAGCAACTCCGCCAGCGCACTCGCGGTTGACATGAACCTGAAGCCCCATCAAACGGAAACCGTTCGCTTCGTCCTGGCCTGGGACTTCCCACAGATCACTTTCGGCACCGCGGGCGACACCTCCTGGATGCGGCGCTACACCTCCTTCTACGGAGGCAGCCAAGACGCACAGAACAACTACATCGCCGGCAGCTATCCCGGCAACCAGGGCTTCGCCATCGCGGCGCGGAATCTCGCACGCGTGGACGAGGCAGCGGAAGCGGTCGCGCGCTGGTGGAAGCCGGTGGCATTCGATGACACGGTATCGCCCGCCATCCGGATGGCGGCGTTGAACGAGCTTGGTCAGCTCTCGTTCAACGGCTCCTTCTGGGAGTCGGGCCTGGTCTCCTCTCCCTACAAGACGGATGTGCGACCGGGCTCGGCAGTCCCGGGAACCCACCTCTTCCACACCGTCACGGGTGGCGGCTGGGCTGACGCCGGGGAGACCGACGTCCAGGGGCAGATGGCGATCGCCCTGCGTGAACTGTTCCCCTCCACCGAAGCCGCATGGGTCCGCGCGACCTCCGAGATGATCGCTCAAGACCCGAACGGCCGAGTACCCGGCAGCCCCGGCTTCAACCCCCCGGTAGGCAACTACATCTGGTGGCAGCTGGAGGCACCGTGGCTGCTCTGGGAGAAATCGACCAGCCCGGCCGCACCCGAAGCCACGTTCTTCGACCGTCCAGTCAAGTACCTGATCCGCGCATACGGCGCGTACAGCAGCACCGGCGACGATGCGCTATTGCGCGACATTTACCCGGCGATGCTCCGCCTCTGGACCCACGACGTTGTCCCGCGGATACCGCAGGGCGACACGCTTCCCACGGAGGCGGCCGTCTTCGCCAGCACCTACGACGTGATGGGACAGTCCGGTGGGGTGCACGGGGTCTACACCTCCGGGCTATACATCCTGGCCGCAGAGATCATGGCGGCTGCTACTGAGGACGCGCAACAGCTCGGAATCGCCGAGGCGTCGTTGGTAGACGTCGACACCCTCAAGCAGACGGCGGCCACTGCCCGAGCTGCATACGAGAAGGCGTTCTGGACAGGCAGCTATTACACGTTCACCGATGCCGGCGAGAGGTCCACCGACGTCTTCGTCGATGTGCTGTGGCCGCAGCACGTGGCCGAGCAGCTCGGGCTGGCCGACGTAAATCCGCCCGAGCGCGTCGCGGAACACCTGACGAACACCTTCGACCAGCTCACGCAACTGAAAGATTCGACAGGGCACATGCTCGGAGCGCCGAATCTGGTCCCGAACGGGGGCAAGCCTTACCCGGTGCTGCCTAACAGGCCGAGGGAGCTCGGTTTCCAGGCCGCGGAGGTGTGGACGGGGACGAACTTCGAGTTCGCGGGAACCCTCATCCAGGAAGGCCGACGGCTCGGCCGCCCCGACTTGGTCGCCAATGGCAACGAGCTCGCGGAGGGTGTGGTGCACCAGATATACAGCCCCGCCGCACCCGCGGGTGGCGCCTTTGCCTTCAACACCCCCGAGGGATGGAACGGCTACGATCCCACCACCTACCGAGCGGCCTACTACGCGCGAGCCATAGCCGCGTGGGACTTGTACGCATCGGCGCGTCAGTGACAGCGCAGCGCTAGCGCGGGCACCACAGCCTGAGGACGCAGGGTCGGATTATGACCCTGCGTCCTCCGCGAGTTCCGGCCATCGACGAACGCAGCGTGGCCGACGCTTCGGCGAAGCAGCACCGAAAGAGCGGTCCAGCCGAGAGGTCGCGTCGCCTCCGCAGATGTGGGCAAATTGTGGTCAGCGCAAGAAGAAAACCCCTGATGATCAGGGGTTTTCGTGGCGGTGACGGTGGGATTTGAACCCACGGTAGGGGGTTACCCTACACAACTTTTCGAGAGTTGCACCTTCGGCCGCTCGGACACGTCACCGCCGACAAGCTTACGACACGCGGGCGGATGCCGCGAATCGGCGCCCGACCTCGGCTGCGGCGGCGGCGAACCCGGCACGGCGGCGTCTACCCCGGCCTCACGCGTCGAGGAAGGCCTCGTGGTGGTAGCCCTCCGGGTCGAGCACCGCGACGGTCGACTCGGGCACCTCGAGGAAGACGCCCGGGAGGTCGTTGAGCGGCTCCGACACGACCACCTGCGCATGGTCGCCGAAGAGCGAGAGCCGGTCGGCATCCGGGTACATGCCGCGGATGGTGGGAACGTCGGCCGAGTGGAAAAGCGAGCGGGAGCGTCCCTGCGACGAGTAGCGGAACGCCCACAGCGTCTCACCGTCCGACACCGCGAGCGTGCCCTGCATGGGGAACTGCACGCCGGCGGCGTGGCCGGGCTCCTCCACGCGGCGGATGGCGGCTCCGACCGCGCCGATCGGGTCATCGGCGAGACCGAAGGTCAACGCGAGATGGAAGAGCACCTCGCTGTCCGTGGTGCCCTGCATGAGCGGGTACAGCGACGGGTCCACGGCGAGCGCGAGATCCCGTTTGATCAGGCCGAACTGCGAGATCCCGCCGTTGTGCATGAACAGCCAGTTGTCGTGACGGAACGGATGGCAGTTCGTCTGCTGGATCGGCGGGCCGGCAGCCGCACGCACGTGCGCGAAGAATAGCGGGCTCACGACGGCCCGGCTGATCTCGCGCAGGTTCTGGTCGTTCCACGCCGGCTCGATGCTGCGGAAGACGGACGGATGCCGCGGGCCCGAGACATCCGTGTTCTCGACGGGATACCAGCCGAAGCCGAAGCCGTCGCCGTTCACCGTCTGGGCACCCAGCGGCGAGTTCTGCGCCATGGCTACAACCGAGTGCTGGGCGTCGAGGATAAGGGCGGCCGGTTGCAGCGGCTCCCCGGTGTACGCCAGCCAGCGGCACATGGCAGCTCCCGTGGGTCATCTGTACTTCGCCGCAGCGCGACGCTGCCGCCATCGTAGGGCGGCGCCGTCCTGACCGATACCCGCATCCGGCGAAGCGGCCCTCGGTGTCGTCAGCCGGGTCTACCGTGGGCTGGTGACCGATCATCAGCCCGCCCCCGGCACGTCGGCGCCGATGAGCGGCATGACCACCATCCAGCGGTCGGTGCTGTGGATCGCGGTGCTCGGCTCCTTCGTGGCGTTCCTCGACGGCACGATCATCAACGTCGCCCTCCCCTCGATCAGCGACGAGCTTGGCGGCGGAATCACGACGCAGCAGTGGGTCGTCGACGCCTACCTCATCACGCTCGGCGCGCTCATCCTCGTCGCCGGCTCGGTCAGCGACGCTTACGGGCGCGTGCTCGTGCTGCGCATCGGGCTCATCGGCTTCGGCATCGCCTCTATCGCGATCGCGGCGGCGCCCACCGCCGAGTTCCTCATTGTGGCCCGCGCGGCGCAGGGTGCCGCGGGCGCGTTCCTCGTCCCCAGCTCACTGGCGCTCATCACGTCCAACTTCAGCGGTGCCGCGCAGAGTCGAGCCATCGGCATCTGGACCGCGATGACGACCTCCGCGATGATCGTCGGGCCGCTCGTCGGCGGTGTGCTCGTCGACCTGGCGTCGTGGCGGCTCGCCTTCCTCATCAACGTCGTGCCCATCGGCGTCACCCTCGTGCTGCTGGCGCGCGGCGGCTTCCGCGACACCCGGCATCCTGGCGCATCGATCGACTGGATCGGCGCAGCGCTGTGCACACTCGGCCTCGGCGGCATGGTCTACGCCCTCATCGAGCAGCCGAACCTCGGCTGGGGCTCGCCCGTCATCTGGCTGACGCTCGTGCTGGGCGCCGGTATGTTCACGGCGTTCATCCTCCGTCAGCGCACGGTGCGCAACCCGATCCTGCCGCTCGACCTCTTCCGCGTGCGCAACTTCTGGACGGGCAACGTGGCGACCGCCTTCATCTACGGAGCACTCGCGCTCAACGGACTCGTCGTCGTGGTCTACCTGCAGGAGGGCGCGGGGCTTCCGGCAACGCTCGCAGGGCTCGCCAGCCTGCCCATGACGATCCTCATGATCCTGTTCAGCTCGCGCGTCGGCGCGCTCAGCGGCAGGTGGGGCCCGCGCTTCTTCATGACAGTCGGCCCGATCACGATGGGCATCGGGGCACTGCTGCTCCTCACGACCACCACCGAGTTCTCGTACTGGTGGCAGGTGCTGCCGAGCATGATCGTGATGGGCGCGGGCCTCGCTCTCACCGTGGCACCGCTGACGTCCGCGATCCTCGGGGCGATCGAGCCGGAGCGCTCGGGCATCGCATCGGCCGTCAACAACGCCGTCTCGCGGGTCGCGGGGCTCATCGCGGTCGCTCTGCTCGCCACGATCGTCGGCGGCAGCCTCGACCTCGAGGGCTTCCACCGCGCCGCTGTCGTCACCGCGGCGCTGATGATCGCCGGTGGCGTCACGTCGTTCCTCGGCATCCGCAATCCCGATCGCACGGGCGCCGACCGCCCCGCACCGTGACGGGCGACGGATGCCGCCACCCGGCGTCTTCTCGCCCGCCGGCGCGCTCTGAGGTATAGCCGGGCGGTGAGGGGCGGCCGCGGCGTCCACTCGCCTCCGTCCATTCTTCCGGCGCCATGCTGGCCGCGCCGTGCCGCCCCCTGCAAGACTGAGCCCATGGCCGTCATCGAGAACTCGAAAGTCACCATCGTCGGAGCGGGCAGTGTCGGCTCGAGTGCCGCGTACGCCGCGCTGATCCGCGGGTCCGCCCGCCATGTCGCGCTGTACGACATCGCGACCGCGAAAGTCGAGGCCGAGGTGCTCGACCTCGCGCACGGGACGCAGTTCACCGGCACGAGCGACATCATCGGCGGCAGCGACCTGTCGGTGGTCGAAGGCTCGCAGGTCGTCGTCATCACGGCCGGCGCCAAGCAGAACCCCGGCCAGACCCGCATCGAGCTGGCCGGCGTCAACGCCGGGATCATGAAGAAGATGATGCCGCAGCTGCTCAGCGTCGCCCCCGACGCCATCTACGTCATCGTGACGAACCCGTGCGACGTGCTCACCGTGCTCGCCCAGGAAGACACCGGACTGCCGCCGGAGCGCATCTTCGCGTCGGGGACGGTGCTCGACACCTCGCGCCTGCGCTGGAAGCTCGCCGAGCGCGCGGGGGTGTCGACCTCCAGCGTGCACGCCTACATCGTCGGCGAGCACGGCGACACGGAGTTCCCGCTGTGGTCGAAGGCCACGATCGGCACCGTCCCGATCCTGGAGTGGGTGACGCCCCACGGCGACCGGCTGACGGTCGAGGAGCTCGACCAGATCGCCATCGACGTGCGGGATGCGGCCTACAAGGTGATCCAGGGCAAGGGTGCGACGAACTACGCGATCGGGCTGTCGAGCGCGCGCATCATCGAGGCGATCCTGAACGACGAGCGCGCGGTGATGCCCGTCTCGCCGGTGCTGCGCGACTTCAACGGCGTCGACGGAGTGGCCCTCTCGGTGCCGTCCATCGTGAGCGCCACCGGCGCGGTGCCGATCCGCGAGACCCAGTTCGACGCGCACGAGCTCGAACTGTTCCACGCCTCCGCCGACGCGCTGAAGCAGGTCGCCGACTCGCTGCGGGGCTGAAGCCTGCGGCGTCGGGATGCCTCCGCACGGCGTCCTGGCGCGATTGGCGCCCGTCGCGGGCGGGGCTGACACGGCCCGGCCCGCCGGCGGGGTCATGTCGTGCCCTCGCCGTACGCTGAACCCATGCCCGCAGCTCGACGCCCCACGCAGACCGCGCCCTACCGGTGCACCGAGTGCGGCTGGACCACCCTCAAGTGGGTCGGGCGGTGCGGCGAGTGCCAGCAATGGGGAACGGTGGTCGAGGCGGCCGAGCAGACCGGCATCCTGCGTTCGATCACGCCGGTCTCCCCCGGCGCCGGGCGGTCGGCGCAGCCGATCACCCGCATCGACACGTCCGATGCGCCCCGGCGCACGAGCGGCGTCGGCGAATTCGACCGGGTTCTCGGCGGCGGGCTCGTGCCGGGCGCCGCGATCCTGCTCTCGGGCGAACCGGGCGTCGGCAAGTCCACGCTGCTGCTCGAAGTCGCGGCCCGCTCCGCGAAAGCGGGGCGTCGGGTGCTGTACGCGAGCGCCGAGGAGTCGACCGCACAGGTGCGCCTGCGCGCCGAGCGCACCGGCGCCCTCCACGACGAGCTGTACCTCGCGAGCGAGACCGATCTCGCGACGATCCTCGGCCACGTCGACGAGGTGGCGCCCGACCTGCTGATCGTCGACTCGGTGCAGACGGTGTCATCGGCGCTGTCCGAGGGCATGGCGGGGCATCCGTCACAGGTGCGCGAGGTCGCGGCGACGCTCATCCGCGTCGCGAAGGATCGCGGGCTCCCCACCATCATCGTCGGCCATGTGACGAAAGACGGTTCGATCGCCGGGCCCCGCATCCTCGAGCACCTGGTGGACGTGGTGTGCCAGTTCGAGGGCGACCGGCAGACCTCCCTGCGCTTCGTCCGCGCCCTCAAGAACCGCTTCGGCCCGACCGACGAGGTCGGATGCTTCGACATGACCGGCGCCGGGATCGCCGAGGTGCCCGATCCGAGCGCCCTGTTCCTGGGGCACGGCAGCACCGAGCCGGGCACGTGCGTGTCGATCGCGCTCGAGGGACGTCGCGCGCTCCCGGTCGAGGTGCAGGCGCTGACGATCGACAGCAAGTCGGGCAACCCGCGGCGCATCGTGAACGGTGTCGATGCCGCGCGCGTGGCGACCGTGCTGGCGGTGCTCGAGAAGCGAATGAAGATCAAGACCTCGGATCAGGACGTGTACGTCTCGACAGTCGGCGGCGTGAGATTCGCCGAACCGGCTGCCGACCTCGCCATCGCGCTCGCCGTGGCCAGCGCGGTCGAGGGATGGACGATTCCCCGTCACATCGCCGCGGTCGGCGAGCTGAGCCTGGCCGGCGAGGTGCGTCCCGTCACCCAGGCGACGCAGCGGCGCAGCGAAGGCGCGCGTCTCGGGTATCGAGACGTCATCGACCACCGCTCGGGGTCGCTGGGCGGCGCCGTCAACGACGTGCGGGCTCGGTCCAAGGGCCGCCCAGGGGAAGACATCCCCGAGTTCTGAGGTTCGGCCGGTCCGCTGCTCAGCGACCCCGAGTCCGGCGTCGACGCGAAGGGTCGACGTACCCGAGCACGATGGGGATCACCAGTCCGGCCGCGCACACGATTCCGACGAGCAGGAATTCCACCCGGCGAGTCTGCCCCGTTGTCCCCGAGGATGCAACCGCTCGCCCGGAGAGTCTGACTTCTGTCGCGCGGGTGCCCACCCGGTGCCTCAGGGGTTCGGGGCGCAGAATTGTCGTTCGGGGCGCACCGGACGCGCCCCAGACGGGCGCGACGCGCCCCGAACCCGGTGAAGCTCGCCGCGTGACGCGGTCAGGCTTCCAGCGCGGCGATGAGGTCGGTGGGCGAAGCCTGCATGGGGTGCGGACCCGCGATGTCGAAGAAGACCGTGGTGATCTCGTCCTCGTGCGCCCCGAGGAAGGCGCGCAGCCATGCCGGCGACTGCAGCGCGACCCCGGGGGGCAGCGTGGCGGGTTTGTGCGCGGCGTCGCTGAACAGCAGCAGCGCGATGTCGCCCGTCTTGGGATCGCGGTAGGTCCACACTTCGCCGACGTCGAGCGGGTTGTCGCGATCGCCGGGACGCATCAGCGGCGCGACCGTCGGACCATGGCGCAGCGCGAACGCGACCGCGGCCATGTCCTGGGTCTGCAGCGCGTCGGCGAGCTGCGTGTTGCGGAACTCCAGCGGTTCCTTCGGCTTGTTCGCGCGCTTCTTGCCTGCCACCCGTCCAGCCTAATCGGCGGTTCAGGCGTCATCGCCCGGCAACGGGGCGACCGCAGCGACCGGGCGTCCGGTCAGGCGAGGAAGCCTCGCAGCAGCGCCTCTGAGCCGGCCAGGTGTTCCAGGATCGCCGCTTCGGCGGCATCCGGTCGCCCGGCGAGGATCGCCGTCACGATCTGCTCGTGCTGCGCGTTGGAGTGCTCGATGTTGCGCGGCAGCAGCGGGAACGTGTCGAGCCATTCGTTGACACGAGCCCGGTTCTCGGCGGCGAGCGCGACGAGCGACGGGATGCCGGCGAGCTCGGCGATCGACAGGTGCAGCAGCGTGTCGAGGCGGCGATAGTCGGACGTGGATGCCTCGGCGACGACCTCGTACCGCGCCCACAGCTCGTCGCGCGCAGCGGCGTCGAGGCTGCGGGCCGCAGCGGCTCGGGCGGCTCCTGCCTCGAGCACGCGGCGGAGTCCCAGCACGTCCTCGAGCTCGGCGGGGGTGACCTCCCGGGGATGCGGGGGCTGCGGGAGCGGATCGGCGATGAACGTGCCGCCGTACCGGCCGCGGCGACGCACGAGGTAGCCGGTGTCGGCGAGCTCGCGGATCGCCTCGCGCACGGTGTCGCGGCTCACGGCGTACAGCACAGCAAGCTCTCGCTCCGACGGCAGGGACTCCCCCGGGGCGACGACGCCCAGCCGGATCGTCTGCACCAGGCGGGCGACGGTGTCTTCGAGCGCGTTGCCCTCCCGCACCGGCCGGTACACGGCCCTGCGCACCTCGTGCAGCGGGGCATCGGTCATGCGGTTCCTCCATCGTCGGCAATCGGTCGTTGAGCGAGGGAGCGCAGCGACCGAGACGAAACGCACCGGACCCTCCGCACCACCCCGGGGCGTTTCGACGCGCTTGGCTCGCTCAACGACCGACCTTTCTCACAGGGGCGTGACGTACGCGTTGGTGATGCCGCCGTCGACGACGAACGCGGTCGCGGTGATGAACGACGCATCGTCTGAGGCGAGGAACGCGACGGCGGCGGCGAGCTCGTCGGGCTCGGCGAAGCGACCCATCGGAACGTGCACCAGCCGGCGCTGGGCGCGCTCGGGGTCCTTCGCGAACAGCTCCTGCAGCAGCGGGGTGTTCACCGGGCCGGGGCACAGCGCGTTCACGCGGATGCCCTGCCGCGCGAACTGGACGCCGAGCTCGCGCGTCATGGCGAGCACGCCGCCCTTCGACGCCGTGTACGAGATCTGCGAGGTCGCCGATCCGAGCAGCGCCACGAACGACGCCGTGTTGATGATCGAGCCCGTGCCCGCCGGCACCATGTGCCGCAGCGCCGCCCGTGAGCAGAGGTAGACGCTCTTGAGGTTGACATCCTGCACGCGGTCCCATGCGGGCAGCTCGGTGGTCTCGATGGAGTCGTCGTCGGCCGGAGAGATGCCGGCGTTGTTGAACGCGATGTCGATGCGGCCGAACTCCGCTGCGACGCCGTCGAAGACCGCGTTGACCTGGGCTTCGTCGGCCACGTCCAGGGCGCGGAACACACCGTCGACCTCGTCGGCCGCGACCTCCCCGGTCGCCGGGTCGAGGTCGGCGATCACGACGCGCGCGCCCTCCGCGGCGAAGCGACGCGCGGTGGCGAGGCCGATCCCCGATGCGCCACCGGTGATGATCGCAACCCGGTCCTTCAGTCGCTGGGTCAGGTCCATGGGAGTGGGCTTCCTTTCTTGAGCATGTCCCGATTTCCGCCGCTCGAGGGGCACTCGATCGATCGGTTCTGGGACATGAAGGCGTGAGATCGGGACACGCAGAGGGTGACGGGCGACATGGGGCTAGGCATCCGTCGCGAAGAAGACGTTCTTGGTCTCGGTGAAATGCTCCGCCGCATCGGGGCCGAGCTCGCGCCCGAGGCCCGACGCCTTCATGCCGCCGAACGGCGTCCAGTACCGCACCGACGAGTGCGAGTTGACCGACAGCACGCCGCTCTTCACGCCGCGCGAGACCCGCACGGCCCTGCCCAGGTTCTCGGTCCAGATGGAGCCGGCGAGCCCGTACGCCGTGTCGTTCGCGAGGCCGATCGCATCGGCCTCGTCGTCGAACGGCAGCACCGCGACGACCGGTCCGAACACCTCTTCGCGCGCGATGCGGTCGGCGCGGTCGGCGAGCACGACCGTCGGTGCGAACCAGAAACCGTCTCCCTCGGGCGCCGCGCCGCGGAAGGCCACGTTCGCGCCGTCGAGGAATCCCGCGACGGTGGAGCGATGGGATGCCGAGATCAGCGGTCCCATGTCGGTGCCGTCGTCTGCGGGGTCACCGACGCGCCATGCCTGCACCGCCGGCTCGAGCAGTTCGAGGAACCGGTCGTACACCGAGCGCTCGACGAGGATGCGGCTGCGCGCGCAGCAGTCCTGCCCGGCGTTGTCGAACACGGCGCCCGGCGCGGCGGCGGCCGCCTTCTCGAGGTCGGCGTCGGCGAACACGATGTTGGCGCTCTTACCGCCGAGCTCGAGGGTCACCGGCTTGAGCTCGCGGGCGCAGCCGGCCGCGACATCCGTCCCGACCGAGGTGGACCCGGTGAAGACCACCTTGCGCACATCCGGGTGCGACACGAACCGCTGCCCGACGACCGAGCCCGACCCGGTGATCACGGTGAACAGCCCCTCGGGAAGCCCCGCGTCGAGCGCGAGCTCGCCGAGCCGGATCGCGGTCAGCGGTGTCAGTTCGGCCGGCTTGAGAACGACGGCGTTGCCTGCCGCCAGCGCCGGCGCGAAGCCCCACGACGCGATCGTCATCGGGAAGTTCCACGGCACGATGATGCCCACGACGCCGTACGGCTCGTGGAACGTGACGTCGAGTCCGCCCGCAACCGGGATCTGCTGACCGCTGAGGCGCTCCGGTGCGCCGGCGTAGAAGTTCAGTACCTGGGCGACGTGCGACGCCTCCCACCGCGCCGATCCGATCGGGTGCCCCGAGTTGCGCACCTCGAGCTGCGCGAGCTCCTCGACGTGCGCCTCGACGACCCGGGCGAACGCGCGCAGCGCATCGGCACGTGCGACCGGCGCCAGCGACCCCCACGCACGCTGAGCGATCACCGCACGCGCGATGGCGGCGTCCGTCTGTGCCACATCCGCCCGCGCGATCTCGCGGATCGGCTGCGCCGTCGCAGGGTTGATGAGGGTGAACGTCGACGTCATGCCAGCACTCCGTTCGACGGCTCGGCGCGCCTCGTCTCGCTGGTCTCTCGCTCGCTCAGCGACCCGGGGCGCGGATCGCGCGGGCGGGCCACATCCGGTCGGCGAGCGTGCGAAACGCGACGGAACGCGGATGCCTCGGCCACGAGTCCGGCGAAGAGCCGCCGATCTTCGCGATTCTCCTCGGGGTGCCACTGCACGCCGAGCACGTACCCCTCGCCGTCGGACTCGAACGCCTGCACGAGCCCGTCGTCGGTGTGCGCGGTGGCGACGAGCCCGTCGCCCAGTCGGTCGATGCCCTGGTGGTGGTAGCTGTGCACGTCGAGCTCGCCGGGGCCGACGAGCCCTGCGAGGCGCGACCCGTCGTCGACCGCGACCTCGTTCGTCGCGAACACGCCGCCGCCGATGCGGAACCGCTCGGTGCCGAGCGCCTCGGGCAGGTGCTGGTGCAGCGTGCCGCCACGCGCGACGTTGACGAGCTGGAGCCCGCGGCAGATCGCGAGCACCGGCATCCGTCGCTCCTCAGCCCCCCGGAACAGCGCGAGCTCCCACGCGTCGCGTTCGGGACGCGCCGGGTCGGTGAGCGGATGCCGCTCCGCACCGTACAGCGACGGGTCGACGTCGAGCCCCCCGGTGAGGATGAGCCCGTCGAGCCCGTCCAGCACCGCGGCAGCCGCGGCATCCGGCTCGGGCTGCGGCGGCAGCAGCACGGCGATGCCGCCCGACGCGGTCACCGAGTCGAAGTACTGCTGCGGCAGGAATGCGGCGCGGACGTCCCAGACCCCCTGCTTCGCCTGCTCGAGATAGGTCGTCAGGCCGATGACCGGCCGACGCCCTTCCCCGTCAGAGCCGTTCGAAACCACGGACCCGCTCCCAATCGGTCACGGCCGCGTCGTAGGCCTCGACCTCGATGCGCGCCTGATTCAGGTAATGCTCGACCATGTCGTCGCCGAACGCCGCACGGGCGATGGCCGACTCGTCGAACAGCTGCGCGGCCTCGCGCAGGGTGGTCGGCAGGTGATCCACGCCGGACGTGTACGCGTTGCCCTCGAGCCGGTCGGGCAGCGGCAGCTCGTGCTCGATGCCGTGCAGGCCGCCGGCGATGATCGCCGCGATGCCGAGATACGGGTTGACGTCTCCGCCGGGAACCCGGTTCTCCACCCGGAGCGAGTGGCCCCGGCCGATGACCCGCAGGGCGCACGTGCGGTTGTCGATCCCCCACGCAATGCCGGTCGGCGCGAACGACCCCTTCGCGAACCGTTTGTACGAATTGATGTTGGGCGCGAACAGCAGCGTGAACTCGCGGAGCGTGGCGAGGATGCCCGCGATCCAATGCTCCATGAGAGGGCTGAAGCCGTGCTCACCGTCGCCCGCCATCACGGGCTCGCCGGACGCCGACCGCACCGACAGATGGATGTGGCAGCTGTTCCCCTCGCGCTCGTTGAACTTCGCCATGAAGGTCAGCGCCTTGCCGTGGTGCTCGGCGATGGCCTTCGCGCCGTTCTTGTAGATCGCGTGCTGGTCGGCGGTCTCCTGCACCTCGGCGTAGCGGAACGCGATCTCCTGCTGGCCGAGGTTGCATTCGCCCTTGACGCCCTCGGTGTAGAGCCCCGCCCCGTCCATCGACAGGCGGATGTCGCGCAGCAGCGGCTCGAGGCGGCCTGAGGCGAGCAGGTCGTAGTCGACGTTGTAGTCGGTCGAGGGTGTGAGATCGCGGTAGCCCTTGGCCCAGGCATCCCGGTACGTGTCGTCGAAGACGATGAACTCGAGCTCGGTGCCCGAGAACGCGACGAGCCCCTGGTCGGCAAGACGGGCACGCTGGCGATTCAGGATGTCGCGCGGCGACTGCACGACGGGCTCGCCGTTCTCCCACGTGAGGTCGGCCATGACCAGCGCCGAGCCGGGGAGCCAAGGGATGCGGCGGAGCGTGGCCACGTCGGGCCGCAGCATCATGTCGCCGTAGCCGGTCTCCCAGCTGGACATCGCGTAGCCGTCGACGGTGTTCATGTCGACGTCGACCGACAGCAGGTAGTTGCAGGCTTCGGCGCCGTGGGGCAGCACCTCCTCCTGGAAGAGCCGGGCCGAGACGCGCTTGCCGACCAGCCGCCCCTGCGCATCGGCGAAGGCGACGACGACGGTGTCGATGTCACCCGCGGCGATCCCGGCGTTCAACTGCTCGACGGTGAGGTTGCCCGGCATCCGCCCTCCTCCTCTGATGACGTGCGACTGTCGACGTGCGACGAACTCGTGAGCGCGGTCCCCCCGAACCGCGCTCACCCGCACACTCTAACGAAAATCCGCTTCAAAGGTAGACACAGCCCACCAATAAGCACCACAATCGGCGAAAAGCGCATCCGCGCGACCCGAGCGCACCTCCCTTCGCAAATCCCTGGAGGACCGATGTCCCAAGCGAGCAGTGCACCCAAGCCGGAGTCCCCGGCATCCACACCCGATCGTTCTTCGAAGGTCGCCGGGGCGACCTATGCCCGAGCCGGTCAGGACTACTTCCAGAAGCGCACCCTGAAGCGCTCCGCCGGCGTCTGGGGCCTCTGGGGCCTCGCCGTCGCCGCCGTCATCTCCGGCGACTTCTCGGGATGGAACTTCGGCATCGGCGCCGCCGGCTTCGGCGGCATGCTGATCGCCTTCGCCATCCTCGTCGTCATGTACTACGGCATGATCTTCTCGATCGGAGAGATGGCGTCCGCCATGCCGCACACCGGCGGCGCGTATTCGTTCGCACGGTCCGCGATGGGACCGTGGGGCGGCCTCGTGACCGGAGCGGCCGAGACCATCGAGTACGTCGCCACGACGGCGGTGATCGTGTT
This sequence comes from Microbacterium sp. B35-04, assembly GCF_010634885.1. Taxonomy (NCBI): domain Bacteria; kingdom Bacillati; phylum Actinomycetota; class Actinomycetes; order Micrococcales; family Microbacteriaceae; genus Microbacterium; species Microbacterium sp. B35-04. Next base: position 104,036 of record NZ_MWLP01000005.1, read on the forward strand.
CTTCTCGGCCTCGTACGCCAATGCCATCACGTCGGAGCTGCTCGGGATCTCGCTGGACGCGTGGGTGTGGTGGATCATCCTCTACGCCGTGTTCATCGCGCTCAACGCCGCGGGCGCGAACATCTCGTTCAAGTTCGCCATCGTCGTCTCCATCATCTCCATCGGCATCCTCGTCGTCTTCTCCGTCATGGCGGTCTTCTCGTCGGCGCTCGACTGGAGCTCGCTCTGGAACATCGCCCCCGACCCGGGATGGAACGAGTTCCTGCCTCACGGCGTGCTGCCGATCCTGTTCGCCCTGCCGTTCGCCATGTGGTTCTTCCTCGGCATCGAGGAGCTCCCGCTGGCCGCCGAGGAGTCCCACAACCCCGTGCGCGACATCCCGCGCGCCGGTTTCTGGGCCCGCGGCACGCTGATCGTCACGGGGCTGCTGGTGCTCTTCCTCAACACCGCCGTCATCGGCGCCGAGGCGACCGGCGTCGCCGCCGAGCCGCTGCTCGACGGATTCCGGGCGATCGTCGGCGACCAGCTCGCCGCGGTGCTCGCGCTGTTCGCGCTGATCGGGCTGCTGGCATCGCTGCAGGGCATCATGTTCGCCTACGGCCGCAACATGTACTCGCTGTCGCGCGCCGGCTACTACCCGAAGTTCCTGTCGCTCACCGGCAAGCAGCAGACCCCGTGGGTCGCGCTGCTCGTCGGTGCCCTCATCGGCTTCGTCGCGCTGGTCGTGCTCGACGTCCTCGCGAGGATCGACCCCGACAACGCCGGTGCGGTCGCCGGCGCGATCGTGCTGAACATCGCGGTGTGGGGCGCGGTTCTGGCCTACCTCATGCAGATGATCGCGTTCGTCATCCTCCGGCGGAAGTACCCGAACGCGAGCCGCCCGTACCGGAGCCCGTGGGGCGTCACAGGGGCGGTCGTCGCCGCCGTGATCGCGGCGCTCATCTTCCTCGGGTTCCTGCTCAACTCCGCCTTCCAGCCGGCCATCGTCGCGATCGCCATCGTCTACGTCGTGATCCTCGTCGGCTTCGCGGTCTACTTCCGGCACCGCCTGGTGCTCTCCCCCGAGGAGGAGTACGCGCTCTCGGGCGGCACGCACGGCGACCCGCAGGCGGAGGGGTACGACGCGATGGAGACCGAGGTCTTCGGCGGCAAGTCCTAGAGGGGTTCGGCCACACCCTCAGGTTGGGGATAGGCGAAGCGGGGCGGTCTGGGGGCCGCCCCGCTTCGCCGTGTGGCGAGGACGGCGAGGACGGATGCCGCAGCCGTCAGATGCCGCAGCCCGCGGGAGACGGATGCCTCTCCCGGGCTGGACGGATGCCGCAGGTCGCGTGAGACGGATGCAGCGGCCCGCGCCGGCCGGTCCGGAGAGCGGGGCCCGTCAGTAGAGCAGGAACTGCTTCGGCTCGGTGGACCCTATGCCGCCGATCTCGACCGAGAGGTGGTACGAGGAGCCACCGCCCGGCGCGAGGGGGCGGTTGCCGTCCGCGCAGGTGCCGACGGCCGAGCGCGTCCGGTCCCACGCGAGGGGTGCGGCGCTCGACACGGTCTGGCCAGCGGCGATCATCACGACCATGTCGCTCGGTTCGCTCTGACAGTCGGTCGACCGCCACCAGACGTCGTCGCCGCTCATGACGGTGAACGACTGGGCGGTGGTGCCCACGTTAAGCGTGCAGTCGGCGCCGTTGTTGGTGAGTGTGATCGAGAACTCCGGCTTCTGATCGCCCGCGTAGGTGTCGGCGCTCGTCACCGCCTCGACGCTGATCTCGCTGGCGACGCAGGGCAGTGCCGTCGGCGTGGCACCGGGCGTGGGCGTCGCACCCTCGACCACCGCGCCCTCGACGACGCCGGTGTCTGTGCCGCCCGCCGTCGCCTGCGACGACGGCACCGGCAGGGAGTCGGCGGCGTTCTGCTGCTGTTGCGAGGGCTCTGTCTCGTCTGACGCGTCCGTCGCGGCGACCGCCCACGGCTGCGCGACGAGGAGCCAGACGACGCCGGCGATCACCAGGAGTGCGATCACCAGCAGCGCGAGACGCCGACGACGATAGACCGCCGGAGAGTGGCGACGTCGCGGAGTGGTGCCGGTCATGCTGACAGGTTAACCGCGGCGCCTGGGTTCTCCGTTCGGCGCGCCCTTCTTGCCGTGATGCCGCCGCCCCGATTCCTGAGGGACGGAGTCAGAGGCGCTTCATCATGCGGGTGTTGCCGAGGGTGTTGGGCTTCACGTGCGCCAGGTCCAGGAACTCCGCGATGCCCTCGTCGGGCGAGCGGATGAGCTGGGAGTAGACGTCGGGGTCGACCACCTGTTCGCCGATGGGCGCGAAACCCCGTCGGCTGAAGAAGTCCACCTCGAACGTGAGGCAGAACAGGCGCGACAGGCCGAGCGTGCGCGCGTTCGTCTCGAGCGCCTCGACGATCGCGCGCCCCACGCCATGATGCAGCCAGCCATCCGCCACGATCAGCGTGCGGATCTCGCCGAGGTCCTCCCACATCACGTGCAGCGCCCCGCAGCCGATGAGCTCGCCCGCGGCATCCTCGGCGACCAGGAACTGCTGCGTCGCCTCGTACAGCACGACGAGATCCTTGCCGAGCAGGATGCGCCGCTGAACGAACGGCTCGAGCAGCGCCTGTATGCGGCGAACATCGCGCGTGCGCGCGGGCCTGACGGTGAAATCTGCCACCTGTCCAGCGTAGATGCCCTGCTCAGGCAGCCGGACGCCGCGTTCCGCCCGTCGAGGATTCAGGAGAATCGCCGCTTGAGCACTCGGCCGCGGCGCCGGCTACAGCGTGTCTCCTGAATCCTCGACCGCGCGGCGGAGCGAACACCCGGCGGACGCAGAAGAGCGGATGCCGCGGCACAGGGCCGCGGCATCCGCTCTTCGTGTTCTGGTTACGCGTTGGCAGCGAGGTCCGGGGTGGCGGTGATCTCGCCGTTGTGGACGACACCTACTGCGACCTTCTCGCCGCGCGGGCCGTGCTCGAAAGCGAACTCGCCGTTCTCGACGTCGACCTTCACGTGGTCGCCGGGGTCGAGCTCGCCGTGCAGGATCTTCTCCGACAGGCGGTCCTCGACCTCACGCTGCATGGCGCGACGCAGCGGGCGGGCGCCGAGGGCGGGGTCGAAGCCGATCTCGATCAGCTTGTCCTTCGCGGCATCCGACAGCTCGATGGTCATGTCGCGGTCGAGCAGGCGCTCGCCGAGGCGCTTGGTGAACAGCCCCACGATCTGGCGCAGCTCGTCCTTGTCGAGCTGCGGGAAGACGATGATGTCGTCCACGCGGTTGAGGAACTCGGGCTTGAAGTTGCGCTTGAGCTCCTCGTTGACCTTGCCCTTCATCCGCTCGTAGGTGGTGCCGCTGTTGCCCTCGACCTGGAAGCCGACCGGACCCCCGGCGATCGCCGACGAACCGAGGTTCGTCGTCATGATGATCACCGTGTTCTTGAAGTCGATCATGCGACCCTGACCGTCGGTCAGGCGACCCTCTTCGAGGATCTGCAGGAGCGAGTTGAAGATGTCGGGGTGAGCCTTCTCGATCTCGTCGAAGAGCACGACCGAGAACGGCTTGCGGCGCACCTTCTCGGTGAGCTGTCCGCCCTCTTCGAATCCGACGAATCCGGGAGGGGCACCGAACAGGCGCGAGACCGTGTGCTTCTCGCCGAACTCCGACATGTCGAGGGCGATCAGCGCGGCCTCATCGTCGAAGAGGAACTCGGCGAGCGCCTTGGCGAGCTCGGTCTTTCCGACGCCCGTGGGGCCGGCGAAGATGAACGAGCCCGACGGGCGCTTCGGGTCCTTGAGGCCCGCGCGCTGGCGGCGGATGGTCTTCGACAGGGCGGCGATCGCCTCTTCCTGGCCGATGACGCGCTGGTGCAGCGCCTTCTCCATGAAGACGAGACGGCTCGACTCCTCCTCGGTCAGCTTGAAGACCGGGATGCCGGTGGCCTGGGCGAGCACCTCGGCGATCAGGCCCTCGTCGACGACCGCGTGGGTCGCGACGTCGCCCGAGCGCCACTGCTTCTCGAGGCGCAGGCGCTCGGCGAGGAGGGACTTCTCCTCGTCGCGCAGGCCGGCGGCCTTCTCGAAGTCCTGGTCCTCGGAGGCGCGCTCCTTGTCTTCACGGACCTTGGCGATCTTGTCGTCGAACTCGCGCAGCTCGGGCGGGCTCGACAGGATCGACAGGCGCAGGCGTGCGCCGGCCTCGTCGATCAGGTCGATGGCCTTGTCTGGCAGGAAACGGTCCGAGATGTAGCGGTCGGCGAGGTTCGCCGCCGCGACGATCGCGCCGTCCGTGATCTGCACCTTGTGGTGCGCCTCGTAACGGTCGCGCAGCCCCTTGAGGATGTTGATCGCGTGGGGCAGGCTCGGCTCGGCGACCTGGATCGGCTGGAAGCGGCGCTCGAGCGCGGCATCCTTCTCGAAGTGCTTGCGGTACTCGTCCAGCGTGGTCGCGCCGATGGTCTGGAGCTCGCCACGTGCGAGGAGCGGCTTCAGGATCGACGCGGCGTCGATCGCGCCCTCGGCGGCGCCCGCACCCACGAGGGTGTGGATCTCGTCGATGAAGACGATGATGTCGCCGCGCGTGCGGATCTCCTTGGTGACCTTCTTCAGGCGCTCCTCGAAGTCACCGCGGTAGCGGGAACCGGCGATGAGCGAGCCGAGGTCGAGCGAGTAGAGCTGCTTGTCCTTCAGCGTCTCGGGCACGTCGCCCTTGACGATCGCCTGGGCGAGGCCCTCGACGACCGCCGTCTTTCCGACGCCGGGCTCGCCGATGAGGACGGGGTTGTTCTTGGAGCGGCGCGACAGGATCTGCATGACGCGCTCGATCTCCTTCTCGCGCCCGATCACCGGGTCGAGCTTGTTGTCGCGCGCCGCCTGGGTGAGGTTGCGGCCGAACTGATCGAGCACCTGCGAACCTCCCTGGGTGGTGCCCTGAGTCTGCTCGCCCGCACCGCTCGCGACGCCGGCGGGCTCCTTGCCCTGGTAGCCCGACAGCAGCTGGATGACCTGCTGGCGAACCTTGTTGAGGTCGGCGCCGAGCTTCACGAGAACCTGGGCGGCGACGCCCTCGCCCTCGCGGATGAGGCCGAGGAGGATGTGCTCCGTGCCGATGTAGTTGTGGCCGAGCTGCAGCGCTTCGCGCAGCGACAGCTCGAGCACCTTCTTGGCGCGCGGCGTGAAGGGGATGTGGCCGGTCGGCTGCTGCTGACCCTGGCCGATGATGTCCTGCACCTGCTCGCGCACGGCGTCGAGCGAGATGCCGAGGCTCTCGAGGGCCTTGGCGGCGACGCCCTCACCCTCGTGGATGAGACCGAGCAGGATGTGCTCGGTGCCGATGTAGTTGTGGTTCAGCATCTTCGCCTCTTCTTGGGCGAGGACGACGACACGACGGGCACGGTCCGTGAATCTCTCGAACATCATTCACTCCTCCTGGGCGATGCGGGTCTGCTGAGCCCACTGCGCCTTACATCGAGGGTAGCCAGCAGGTGGATGCCGCATGCCCGTGTTCGCCGTGGGCATAGCGGGCCGGATCTCCGTCGGTGAGCGGGCACGGAATGCATGGGAAAGCAACACCGCGGGATCGACGAATGCCTTGACCGGCGGCATCCGATGGGCATATCGTTCTTCGATAACAACGTTTATCGATATGAAAGGAGTTCCCCATGACTTGGACATCACGTCTGCACGTGTCCCGAGGCGAGGGGTTCGCCCTGGGGCTCATCGCGACCGGTGCGATCAGCGTCGCCGTGGCCGCTCTGGTGGCCGTCGTCCGCGGCGCCGTCGAGATCTTCGGGAGCGCACCGACGGTCCGGATGCTGGTGACCAGGGGTGACGTGTCCGATCTCGCCGGCGTTCCGGAGATCTCGGCCGCCTCTTATGCGTCGGCCGACGTGACGTTCACCGAGCTTCCCGGTGCGGTCGGCTGGATGCTGTGGCTCGAGCTGGCACTGCCGGCACTCGCCACGATCGGCGTCTGCATCGTCGCGTGGTGGCTGGGCGTCTCGCTCATGCGCGCGCGTCCCTTCCGCCGTGCGATGTCGACGGCCATCGGCGTCGTGGCCGTCCTCGTCGTCGTCGGCGGCGTGCTCAGTCAGGTGCTCGGCGCCTTCGGCCGGGCACTCCTGGTGGATGACCTCGCCGCGACCTCGCCCGAGGTGGTCGACGTCTTCGGGACCTTCATCATGGAGCTCGACCTCGCACCCGTCGGCTGGGGTTTCGCGCTGGCGCTCGTCGCCGGGGCATTCGAGATCGGCACGCGCCTGCAGCGCGAGACGGAAGGGCTCGTGTGATGCGGGAGACGACGACGAAGGAGCGCAACGACATCCTCTCGACCCTCGTGGTCGCGGGTATGGTCGCGGCGATCGTGGTGGTGACTTCGGTGGTCCGGTGGTTCGAGACGTTCACCGGCGAAGGCGTCTCGGTCGCCGTGCCGTTCGCCGGCGTGCCCGCCGACTTCGCACCGGCTGACGGCTTGCCCGAGACGACGGTGCGGGTGACGGAGGGCGACGTGATCGCCGAGGGCGTGAACGCGCTCTCGACGGTCTCGATCGGCGCGTCGATCATCGTGAGTGCGATCGCGTGGCTCGTCGTGATCGCGCTCTTCGGAACCCTTGCGCTGCGGTTTCTCCGAGGACGGTTCTTCGACCCCACCAATCCGCGCCTGCTCGACGCCGCCGGCTGGACGATGTTCGGCGGGGCGCTGGCGATCTACTTCCTGGACACGTTCGGGCGCAACGGCGTCCTCGCGGCCGCGGGCCTCGGCGAGTTCTACCCGAGTTCCTGGGCCATCACGGCGTCCTTCATCCCGATCTGGATCGCCGCGACCGTGCTCGGCCTGATCTCGCTCGCGTTCCGCCGCGGCATCCGCCTGCAGCGCGACACGGATGGGCTCGTATGAGTCCCGCCGAGGACGAGGGCCCGTCGGGGGTGCACTGCCGGCTCGACGAGCTCCTGGCCGAGCGCGGCATGACCCTGACACGACTGTCGGAGCTCGTCGGCGTCTCTGTCGTGAACCTCTCGATCCTGAAGAACGACCGCGCGCGCGCCATCCGCTATTCGACGCTTTCCGCGATCTGCCGGACCCTCGACTGCGAGATCGGCGACCTGCTGGTCCGCGCCGACACGTAGTCTCGGCATCCGTCGCGGCGAGCGCGACAGTTACCGTCGAGAGCTGCCTCGCGACGGCGCGCTCGCAGCAGACTGCAGCGCTCGCTCGCGAAGCGACCGTGAGGGTCGAGCTCCGTGCGATCCGGGATGCCGCGGCCCGCGGCATCCCGGATCTCCGACGTCAGTCGCTGCCGATGATGGGGACGCGGACGTTGTCGAACTCGGCGCCGGTCAGGATCGCGAACGCCTCGGAGTCGTCGTCGACGCCGTCGACCTGCACGAGGGTGCCGCGCGGCGCCATGTCCATGGTGCACGCCTGGTTGGCGGGCGGCGTCGCGAAGGTGACCGTCACCTCGTTGCCGGCGGCGGTGGCGCCCTCGACGACGGGAACACATGTCGACGAGCCCCACGTCAGGACGATGAACTCGCCGTCGTCGCCGGTCCAGCCGGCGCTCGGCAGGTAGTCCGTCTCGGCGCCCGGGGTGAGACCGGGGACGCCGTCCAGGTCGGTGTCGCCGTGGATGCTCTCGCCGGTCACGCGGATCTCGAGCTCCTGCGCCGGGTCGACGCCCTCCGGCAGGCCGACGACCGTCACGCGGGGGACCAGATCCCTCGTGCAGGCGGTGTCGCCCGACGGCTCGACCAGCTCGACCGTGAGCACGCCGTTCTCGTACGACGTTTCACCTGCGGTCGGGACGCACGTCGACGAGCCCTCCGTGACCAGGCCGATCATCCGACCGCCGTCGAGCCACGCGGCGTCGACCTCGATCTCGGTGCTCTGACCCGAGGAGCCGGACGTCTCGGAGGGCGCCGGCGCTCCGCCGGAACCGGCGGGCGTGGCGCAGGCGGTCAGCATGCCGGCGGCGATGAGCGCGAGGCCGGCAGCAACGATGAGTGAACGGGAACGGACGGGCATGCGAGGCCTCCTGAGGTTCGCGGATGCCCATCCCCCGCGGCATCCGTCACCCTATGGTGTCGCAATCGGCGCCGGAATCTCAGTAACCGCGGTCACGCGGCGGTCACGATCCGCCGGGAGAATGCCTCACTGCAGCGCGGAGGTGAGCCGCGCCAGGTTGTCGAGCACCGTCGACCGCAACGGCTGCTTCTCCCACTCCTCCAGGGTGAGCTCGCGGCTGAGCGAGCGATACCTGTCCTCCACAGACCGCATCTGGCGCACGAATTCCTCGCCCCGGACGAACAGCGAGATCTCCATGTTGAGACCGAACGAGCGCATGTCCATGTTGCTCGAGCCGACGATCGCGACCTCGTCGTCGACGGTGAGGCTCTTCGTGTGCAGGATGTACGGCCTCTCGTACATCCAGATCTTCACGCCTGCCCGCAGCAGCGCTTCGTAGTAGCTGCGCTGGGCGTGGTAGACGATCGCCTGGTCGCCCTCCTCCGACACGAAGAGCTCGACATGGATGCCGCGCTGGCACGCCGTCGTGATGGCGAGAAGCAGCGCCTCGTCGGGCACGAAGTACGGGCTGACCACGATGATCTTGCGCTGCGCGGCGTAGAGCAGCCCAGCGAACAGCTTGAGGTTGTTCTGGAACTCGAACCCGGGTCCGGAGGGCACGATCTGGCAGTCCAGATCGCCCGGCCCGCTCGTCACGTCGAAGAGGTCGATCTGCTCGGTGAGCACTTCATCGGTCTCGCTGTACCAGTCGCTGAGGAACACGGCATTGACGGATGCCACGACCGGGCCTTCGATCCGCACCATCAGGTCGACCCAGTGCAGGCCGCGGCGGATGTTCTTGCGCAGGTTGTAGGTGGAATCGGTGACGTTCTGCGATCCGGTGAACGCGACACGTCCGTCGACCACCAGGAGCTTGCGGTGGTTGCGCAGATCCGGACGCTGATACTTTCCGCGCAGCGGTTGCACGGGCAGCATCAGATGCCACTGCGCGCCCATTGCGCTGAGCCGCTTGAGGGTGCGCTTGTAGAACGGCTTGCCGCGGTTCGCCCAGTGATCGAGGAGAACCCGCACCGTCACACCCCGCGCCGCCGTCTCTTCGAGCGCACGGAAGAAGTTGTCGGTCGCGGCATCCGCCTGGAGGATGTAGAACTCGACGTGCACGAAGTGCTCCGCCTGCCGGATGACGTCCGCCATCGCGTCGAGGCTCTCCTGGTAGTCGGGGATGAGTTGCGCGGCGTTGTCACCCGCGAGGGGCATGGCCCCGAGGTTGCGGTTCAGCGTGACCAGCGAGGTGAACCACTGCGGGGCGTGCGGACGCAGAGTGCCGAAGTCGAGCGACGCGCTGGTGTCGTGGATGTAGTCGTTGATGCGCTCCTGCTTGCGCCGGCGCTTGCGCGGCAGCCGGGGGTTGCCGATCAGCAGGAACAGGAACACGCCGACGATCGGGATGAAGTAGATCGCGAGCAGCCACGCCATCGCCGCAGTCGGGCGGCGGTTGCGCGGGACGATGATGATCGCCGCCACCCGGATCACGATGTCGACGATGAAGACGAGCACCACCCACCACGTCGCATCGAACGTGATGGTGATCATCGAGCAGTGCCTCTCGACAGGGTCGGGCGGATCGGACGGGCGGACCGGGCCGGCGGACGGCACGGTGTGCTCACACTATCGGGGCCGACCGACGCCGCCCGGCACGCGGGGATCTCGCCACGGCGCGCGATTGCGGAACGGCCGGGCGGGGTTACGGGTGGTGCCGAGGGCCTGGCGTGGCGCGCGTCCGGCTTCAGCTGTCGGCAGACGCGGAGCCGGGAGCGACCGGCGGCAGTCCGCGCTTGGCGCGCTCCTCCGCCTCGATCTTCGCGTACACGCGCCGTTCGGTGCGGTCCGAGCGGATGATGCTGCGCAGCACGAAGAAGAAGATCAGCGACACGAGGACGGTCGGCAGGAGCGTCCACAGCACCGCGACCCAGTAATCCATGTGTCCAGGATACGCGGTGCGGGAATCGGCTCCTCCCCAGGCGGGTTCTTGCGCCGGCGAAGCGCGCTTATCCACCGCTGCCGACTCCTCCACAGGTGGGTTCTGACCGGCGGCGATGCGCCTTCATCCACCGCTGCCGACTCCTCCACAGGATCCCCTTGCGGGGCAGAGTGGGCCCGATCCATCCACAGGTCTTCCGGCGGGGCTGTGCCGCCCACGAGGCTCATCCACCATGACCCCCACCGTCGTGAAAGCCGCGGATGCCGCGCAGTTCCTGTCCATCGTCCCCCGCATGCTGGGCTACCACCCGACCCGCAGCCTCGTGGTGATCCCGTTTCACGGCGGGCGCAGCCTCGGAGCGATGCGGTTCGACCTCCCCGAGGGCGACGCCGAGTCCGTCGACCGCATTGCTGCGACCGTGACCGGCATGGCCTGCCGGCTTCCCGAGGCCGATGCCGTCGCCGCGATCGCGTACACCGACGCCCGGTTCCACGAGGACGGACGGATGCCGCATCTCGAGCTCTTCGCCGCTTTCGAGCGCCGCGCCCACGCATGCGGCCTTCGCGTCACCGACGTGCTGTGCGTGGCCGCCGATGCGTGGGGATCGTTCCTCGACGCCGACTGCCCCACCGAGGGCAGACCGCTCGCCGAGCTCACGTGGACAGGATCGGGAGACGTCCCGGCTCCGGACGGCGACCAGGCGACGGGCGCCGAACTTCCCGCGCGCTCCGCGGAGGAGCGGGCGAGCGTCGAGAAGGCGATGGGCGCTCTGGGTGAGGCGGTCGCGGTGCTGTGCGGGCCGGACGGGGGCGCCGCCACCGCCGGAAGCCCGGGTCGAGCGGCGCGCGTACCTCGCCCATCCACCTCCAAGGACGATGCCGCGCCGTCACGAGCCACCGCCGTGCCTCGCGCTTCCGCGGCGTCAGCCCACGAACGGGACGCCTTCGGGCGGCCGATCAATCTGCCGGTAGGAGGCGCGACGGCCGGCGCCGAGCCGCGCACGCGCGCGAGCGACCTGGGGCCCGTGCCGGCCCCGGTGTCGGGGGTCGTGGAGGACGAGGCATCCGTCACCGACGCGTCGTCGCGGCTCGACCCGCGCGCACTCGCAGCCGTCTGCGGGCTCGATGACCTGCCGCGGTTCTTCGAAGACGCCCTCGCACGCCCGCTCGAGGGCGCGGACGTGTACGACACGGCCGCCCTGGTCTGGTGCCTGGCGCGTCCCGCCTTGCGGGACGTCGCGCTGGTGCAGTGGAGCGGCAACCTCGCGCAGGGCGACGAAGCGTTCGACGCGCAGCTGCGGTGGGAGGCCGGCGAAGAGTACCCGGCCCACCTCGCGATGCGCATGTGGGGCGAGGGCGATCCGCCGCAGGTCTCTCGACTCGAGGCGGCGCTCGCGCTGGCGCGGGCCGCCGCCGCTGTCGCGCCGCGGGCTTCGCAGCCGGGCCCCCTCGCGATGTGCGCGTGGCTGTCGTGGGCCCTCGGACGCTCGACTCACGCCGCCGCGTACGCCGAACGAGCGTGCGAGGTCGAGCCCGAGCACGGGCTGTCGCAGATCGTGCTGTCATTCGCGAGCGCCGGCCACCTGCCCGACTGGGCGTTCCGCCGCGCGGGCGCTGCGGCGACGTGAGGGCGGGGTAGGCGCGCAGTGGGGCGCCGCACCCCGGCGCGGGACGCGACGGAGCCTCCCCCGGCGACGACCGGGAGAGGCTCCGTCACGGGCCGGCGGCCCGTCAGCACGAGGTCAGAGGCGCGGATCCTCCCGAACCTTCAGGGCATTGACGATCGGCTCGCGCTCGCTGATCTCGCCGGTGAACTCGATCGTCAGATCGCCTCCGGCGTGCTCGACGGTGACCTCCTGCACGTCCGCCGTCAGCGCGCCTACGGTGGCTTGGACGTCGTGGTCGTGGAGCACGGGGTTCCCGTTCACCAGGACGTCGAACGCCCGCATGCCGGCCTTGACCTTGTCGATCTCGGCGAAGTCGAGACCGATGCGGTACGTCCCGGCGGGCGCGTCCTTGAACACGTAGCTGAACGTCTTGCCCGTCCGCTGGGTGCGGTACAGGTCGTCGTCCTCCGTGCCGCCGATGTCGGCCTTGGTGGCACGATCGGTGCCACCGACGTACCCCCACGGCTCCGAGCCCAGCGCGCGGTCAGGCGACCAGACGAAGCCGTCCGCGCCGACGAACCCGGACCCGCCGGCATCCACGCCCTGCCAGTAGGCGGAGGTCGCCAGTCGGACCGGCTGGAACTGGGACGCGTCCTTGCCGGCGTTGGACGCGACGAGCACGTCCCCGACGAGCACGCCGGGCTCGACGCCGGCGTTGTCGACCTTCGCGGTGACCGTGGTGGACTCGCCGACCCCGAGCTCTACCGTGCCGTCCGCGGCCTTGCCCGTGAGGGTCAGCCACGGCAGGTCGGCGGCCTCGTGCCCGCCGTCGTCGGTGCGCCGCTGCTCACTCAGCTCCACCTGGAGCGGGGCGGAGCCCGTGTTCGTCACGGTGACGTCAGCCGTGGCGATCTGGCCCTGGGCCAGCAGCCAATCGAGGTCGCCTCGGGTGACCGTCAGGACGCCCGTGGTCAGTGCGGTGTCGACCACCTCGGCCTGGTCCTTCGCGGCGATGGTCACCGGGTGGCTGGCCGTGACGTAGTTCGGCGCCCAGACCTCCACGGTGTTCTCGCCGACCAGCGCCTGGGCCTTCCACCGGCCCAGCTCGTCGGCCGTGATGACCCGGTCGCCGGCGGGACCGCGCAGCGTGATGATCGCACCGGCGATCGGCTGGCCGTCGTTCTTGTCGGTGACCGTTCCCTCGATCGTGCCCGACGCCGGAAGCGTGTACTCCAGCCCCAGCCCGGCCGTCAGCACCGGCTGATTGAAGGAGTACTGGCTGGCGGGGTTGCGCGTCAGGCTCTCCAGGCCGACCGTCGCCGACGACCCGTGGGTGAGGGGGTTGTCACCGCCGACGCCGTCGCCATACCCGATCTGGATGCGGCCGTCCGCGATCAGGGTGACGGAGAAGCTCACCCTGGCCGTCCGGTCGCTGTAGAAGGTGGCGTTGCGCCACTCGATGACCTCCGCGGCGATCCCGTCCACCTCGGTCATGCCGAAGTAGATGCCCGCCTGGTCGTCGACGATCAAGTCATCCCACAGTGGGTAGATGGCATCGACCGGGCTTCGCGAGGGCAGCGCCGTGTTGCTCGCCTGGCTGCTCGACCGGTCGAATGCCAGCGATCCGTTGGTCGTCACGCACACGCCGTCCCAGGCCGTGTCGTAGAACGGGAACAGGAAGCTGGAGTCGAACCACAGGACGCCGCACAGGTCGTCGCCCTGCCATTCGGAGTCCGTGGTTCCCTGCCGGTAGAGCCCCTCGGTCACCTGCACCGAGTACGAGCGACCCGCCGGCGCCACGGGCACAGGGCCCGGTTCCGGCTGCTCGGGCTGAGGCTCCGGTTCGGCCTCGGCCCCGCGTGGGTCGAGCGTGACGCGCAGCGCCCCGACGCTCGGTGCCCGCAGGCCCTTCGCCCCGCGCAGCTCGACGGTCAGCGGTCCGCCCTCGTGCTGCACGACGGCGGTGTGCCAGTCGGCGGCGTCCGGACCCACGGCGGAGGCGGCGTCGTAGGCGTACTGCGTCAGCTCGTCGTCGACGAGGACGTCGAGGACCCGCTTGCCTACGCCCACCTGCTCGGTCTCCGCGAACCCGAGGTCGATGTTGTACGTGCCCTTCGGTACGTCGGGGAAGGTGTAGACGAGGTCGCGGTCCGGCGTGGTGCGCTGGGACTGGAACAGAGAGTCGTCCTCGGTGCCCGCGATCGGCGCGCGCGTGGAGGTCGCCTTGTCCTTGCCCTGGTAGCCCCACGTGCCTTCGCCGGCCGCCTGATCGGCAGACCAGGCGAAGCCGGTGGCATCGGTGAACGAGGACCCGCCCGCGTCGACGGCCACCTGGTAGGCGGAGGTTGTGAGCGTCACCGGGACGTAGGCCTTCGACTGCCGCCCGGAGTCGGACCGCACGATGACGTTCGCGGCCAGCGTGCCGGGGTCGACGTCCTTGGAGGAGATCGAGACCTTGACCGTGGTCGACTCTCCCGGGGCGAGGGTGCCACCGTTCGAGGAGAGCGACAGCCAGGGAAGGTCGGTGAACAGGTCGTCCTCGACGTCGACGAGCAGGACCTCGTCGGTCAGCTGATCCACCGCCCACAGCGCGCCGGTCGAGTCGGTCTCGAGGCCGCCACCCGCGCCCAGCTTCATGCCGGGGAACCACCACGCGTTGACGAGCGAGCAGTCCTCGGGGTCGACCTGCAGCAGGCGGGTGGGCCGGTTGGAGGTCCGGTCCGTGTACCAGATGGTGTCGGACGCCTGGTTGTAGGCCAGGCCCATGATCTCCGGCAGCGGCGGGGCACAGAACGACAGCAGTGCGCCGGCGTCGTCGTGAGACGTGCCCGCGACCGTCCCGATCATGCCGTTGCTCCGGCCGCCGACGTAGAACACGTCCTCCTCGGGGTTGTAGGCGAGCCCGGTCAGGGGCAACGTGGACCAGTCACCCTTGATCTGACGGGTCTCCTTGCCCGTCTCCCGGTCGAAGCAGTGGATGTAGCTGTCAGGGCTGTCCTCCATCTGGCACATGTCACCGGTCTCGGTGTCGAGCGCCATGTCGAAAGCCCGGTAGTCGGGGTTCCACGCCGCGTCGAAGACCTTGCCGGTGGACTTGCCCGTCACCGTGTAGGCGGTGTTGGTCCGCTTGTCGTAATCGTGGACCCACACGTCTCCGTCGTACCCGACGCCCGAGGGCTCCTTCTCCGCGATGGTGCCCGGGATCGCGATACGGGTGATGACCTCGCCGCCGGCCGTCGCGCCGACCTTGAGGGCCGCATCCGCCTCCGCGGCGGCGGATGCCTCCAACTCTCCGTCGACGTTCGACGGCGTCATGTCGCTCGCACCGGCCGTCCAGGCGGTGAGGTCGATGGTGCTGTCCGCCCCTGTCCCGGTGCGCGTCGTGGCGCCCGCGCCGTCGAGTTCGGGATGGCGCTCGGCCTCGCCCAGGTCGTACGTGAGCGGGGCGGAACCGTTGTTGGTCAGCGTCAGCGAGCCGACGCCGTTCTGATCTGTGCCCATCAGGACGTCCAGACCGTCGGACTTCAGGTCGGCGACGCCGGTGGTCAGGCGCGCGTCGATCTTCGCCTTCGCGTAGAGCTCGTCGAGGGTGAAGTCGTACGACGCGGTCACGTAGTTCGGCGCCTCGACCGTCATCGTGTAGTCGGCGACGGGAAGCTGGCGGTGCACGACGCCCGTCCCCCCCGTCGTGACGGACTCGACGAGTCCGTCCTCATCGGTGAACGACACCGTGGCACCGGATACCGGCAGCCCGTCGTTCTTGTCGACGACGGTGGCGTCGAGGTAGCCCCAGTCGGGCAGGTCGTACGTGACGATCATCCCGTCCTCGAGCACCGGCGCGTTG
The DNA here is from genome assembly GCF_010634885.1 of Microbacterium sp. B35-04. Classification (NCBI taxonomy): domain Bacteria; kingdom Bacillati; phylum Actinomycetota; class Actinomycetes; order Micrococcales; family Microbacteriaceae; genus Microbacterium; species Microbacterium sp. B35-04. The sequence continues at coordinate 119,485 of NZ_MWLP01000005.1, forward strand.
TCGGAGAACCGGATGCCGTCCACGCCGGCCCAGCCCTGGATGCCCGTGATCGCGCGGGCGCCGGCCGTCACCGGGTCTTCGGTGCCGATGCCGTCGCCGTACCCGAAGACGATCTTGCCCGAGCGGGTGAACGTGGCCGAGAAGTCGACCGGCTCGCTGTACTCCGACCGGATCGGGTAGGCCCAGATCCTGGCGTCGCGGTACTCGACGACGAATGCGTCCTCGCCGTCGAGCTTCGTCGCCGCTGTGAACACGCCGCCACCCGGAGCGAACTCGACAGGGGTCTCGGTGGAGAACGGGAAGGCGCCGGCACCGCCGTAGCCCGGTCCCGTGGAAGCGTCGGGAGAGATCACGCCGCGCAGGCCGATGCCGAGCGTGTCGTGGCTCCCGTTGTAGAGCGCGATCGGGAACGGCAGGTTCACCTCGGACCAGACGAAGGGCGCCTCGAAGTCGAGTCTGTCCGTACCCCGCAGGTGCTCCCCCTCGGAGACGGCGCAGCTGTAGCCGCCGCCGTCGACGACGAGCCCTACGGGAATCTCCAGCCGCTCGTTCTCAGCACCGACCGTCAGCGGGACGGAGGTGGGCGAGAAGCAGGCGTTTGGCGTGACGGCGATGCCGTACTGGCCCTCGGGCACGTCGGCGATCTCGAACGCGCCGTCGGCGTCCGTGCGGACGGGGTCCAGCGGCGTGCCCCTGACCGAGACGTCGGCGTTCGGGACGGCGTCGCCCTCCCCGTCGACCACCGTGCCGCGGATGTCGTGCCGTGGGGCGGCCGTGAGCGGGAGGTCGGCGGAGGACTGCTCGCCCAGGGCGATCGTGACCTCGGCGGTCGCGGTGAGGTAGCCGAAGACCTTCGTGCTCAGCCGGTAGTCGCCGACGGGCAGGTTCACCGAGAACCGGCCGGCCTCGTCCGTCCCGACGGAGCGGGTGAACGGTCCGCTGATCGTCACGTCGGCGCCGACGACCGGCTCACCGTTCGCGGTGACCACTCCGGTCAGCGTGCCGCCCTGACGGGGCGCGAGCTCGAGCAGGCGGGGCAGGTCCAGCCGACCCTCGCCGTACATGTTGTTGAAGTCGGCGGTCCCGCCGCACGACGTGTTGTCGACGTCGACGGCCGACTCGGCGAGCAGGCGACGGGTCTCCTCGACCTGCCCGATCAGCGTCGGGTCGTAGCTCCACAGGTCGGCGACGGCGCCGGCGACATGCGGTGACGCCATCGACGTGCCGGACATCTCGACGTACTGGTTGCCGGGATACGACGAGCGAACACCCACCCCGGGAGCCGAGATCTCAGGCTTGATCTGGCCGTTCTCGCCCTCACCCTTGCGCGAGAAGGCCCCCAGGTTGCCGCTCACGTCGTAGGCGCCGACGGAGTAGGCGCTCGGGGCCGCGCCCGGAGAGGAGACGGTGTCGCAGTCCGCATACGGAGAGGTGTTGCCCGACGACCAGACGCTGAAGATGCCGGCGGCCGTCCAGGCCGCGTCGATCGCATTGAAGAAGGTGTGGAAGTCGTGCTCGGTGTCCTGGCCCCACGAGTTGTTGATGATGTGGGGGCGCTTGGAGGGATCCGGGTTGTTGCCCTGCAGGTCGGTCGGGGCCAGCAGCCACCAGCCGGACTCCAGCAGCGACTCGGCACCGGAGCTGCTGCAGCAGCCGTCGGTCGCGATCCAGTTCGCGCCTGGGGCGACACCGACGTGATTGGTGCCGTCGTCGCCGACCATCGTGCCCATGGTGTGCGTGCCGTGACCGTTGTCGTCGCAGGGCGCGTCCGAACAGGTGGTCCGGGTGGCCATCCAGTTGTAGTCGTGCTCGAACGTGCCGTCCGGCTTGGCGCCCCGGTATTTCGACACCAGCGCCGAGTGGTCGAACTGGACGCCCGAGTCGAGGTTGGACACCGTGATACCGGCGCCCGTGGCGCCCATCGCCCAGGCTTCGGGGGCGCGGATGGCGTCCACCCCCCACGCGTTGACGCCCGCGTCGCCTGCGACCGCGGCGTCGGGGCGGAGGCCCTCTTCAGCCGGCGTCTCCTCTTCGACGGGTTCGACGAGCGCGACCTGGGGCGACGCGTGGATCTCGGCGACCTGCCCCACCGAGGCGACGTCGAGCGCGAGGTCCTGCGTGCCGCCCTTGACGAGCACGGCGTTGACGAGCGGGTAGGACGTGTACTTCACGCCCGCTGCCTCGAGCTCGGCCGCCACGGCCGCCTCGGAAGCTTTGGCCGACTTCTTGAGCGCGTCGTAGACGAACTGACCGCGCTCGTCCCAGTCGGTGATCTCCTTGGCGGGCGCCAGGTCGGCGTTGGCGTTGAACGTGATCCAGAAATCGGCGACCGGGTCCTCATGGAACCGGTCCTTCAGATCGCCCGTGATCTTTGCTTCGGGGGGAACAGCATCCGGTTCGGCGGCGGCCGCCGGGAGCGGCGCACCCATGCTCAGGCCGGCCATGACGGCGAGCGACGTGGCGATGGCGATAAGTCTCATGGGTGGGGCCTCCGGTCTACAGGGGTTGGTAAGGGTCGTGGCTCTGGCGCGCACGGTCGGCAGCGCCGTCGGGGTCGACGGCGCCCTCGGTGGTGCGCGCTCCACCGGGCTGGGGCAGCTCTGGCTCGGTGTTCGAGTCGTCACTCGCGGCGATCTCGTGGCGCGCGCGTGACTCCGGGTCGTGGGACATGCAGGTCATGTTTCGGCATGCAGCCCGCACGTCGCTATCCGGCGAATACGTCAATCTTTATGAGAGCGTCACACCCAAGTCGTCGTCCTCGAGCAGTCCGGCCTCGGTCACCTTGACGGCGAGGGCGGTCCGGGACGTCACCTCGACCTTGCGCATGGCCGACCTCAGCTGCTGGTCCACCGTCGCCGGCGACTTGGCGAGGATCTGGCTGATCTGCCGGTTCGTCCTGCCGGCGACCACCAGCCGGACCACCTCCAGCTCGCGGGGCGAGAGGCGGTCGCCATACCCCTTCCGGCCGCCGCGCCACAGCCGGGGAACTTCCGCGCCGTGGTCGCGGAGCCGCTGGGCGACCCGGTCGGCGTCCCCGCGGGCGCCGAGTCGGAACAGCTCCTCGTACTGTGCGGACAGCAGCTGCCGCCCCTCGGCGAGGCGGTCTGCCGCCAGGAGCGCGACCGCCTGGCCCTCGCGCGCACGCAGAGCGTCGTACGGCCGCGGCAGCGCGTCCCACGCCTGCGCCGCCCGCGCGTACGCGGAAGCCGCCCTGGCCGGGTCGTCCCCCGCGGCAGCAACGTGCGCCCGACAAAGCGCCAGCGCGGCCCGAGGGGCCGGAGCGGTGTGACCGCGCAGCCCGCGGGCGAACTCCTCGGTGAGCGCTTTCGCGGCTTTGCGCTCCCCCGCGGCGAACAGCGCATCGACCCGCACGGGCGCGACGTCGGTGGCCCACAGCCAGATCCCCTTTGCCCGGACGGTGCGAAGCGGCGCGTCGGTGATCTGCAGCGCCCGCGCCATATCACCGTCCGCCCGCCACAGCCGCGCCAGCTCCGCGGCGGGCTCCATCACGTCGTCGGCGGCGCCGAGCCGCGTCGCCTCATCGAGGACGTACCGGAACTGCTCCTCCGCCTCTCGGCGGCGTCCGGCCGCGGCGGCCAGCCGGGCGGTCAGCCGGACGCCGGCCAGGTGGATCGCCGGCCGGTCCGCGTTGGCCTCGGCGAGAGCGGCGCTGCGGTCTGCCAGCCCCTCCCACCGTCCGCGGAACCAGTCCAGGTTGGCGAGTTCGAGCTGGACGTTGAAGCGCAGTCGCGACGATTCCTCGGCGTCGGCGAGCCGCAGCGCGACGGCGAGGTGCCGCTCCGCGTCGGCGTACCGGCCCCACATCACCGCGCCTGTCCCGATGTTGGTGTGGATGCGGGCGACGTCGAGCCGCTCCGGTGCGGTCGCGCCGTCGAACGGCAGGCCGGCGACGACGTCCCAGGCCTCGTCGTCGCCGAGCATGAGGAACGCGGCCGCGCGGTTGCCTGTCAGGTTCAGGCGGACCGCGGGCGACTCGATTCCCGCCGCGAGGTCGGCGGCACGCCGCAGCCAGCGTCGATGGGTGGAGGCCGGCCACGGCGACCCGTAGGCCCAGCCCAGGTACGTCATGGCCTTGGCCGCCTCGGCGGGGTCGTGGCCGAGGTCCGTCACCGCCCGCTCGAGCTCCACACGTGCGGCCGCCGCCTCGCCGCCGGTGATCAAGAGCCGGCCCAGCGGGTTGCGGACCTCAGCCTGCTCGCGAGCGGACAGCCCGGGGCCGTCGAGCACCGTGCGCAGGCCGCGCACGACGCGGTGGTAGACCTCGTCGACCGGCTCTCGGCGCCCCAAGGCGGCGAGCCCCGTGGTGCGCGCGATTCGCGCGAGGTCGGCGGGCGGGAGTGCCGTCTCCCTCAGGAGGTCGACAAGCAGGACGACGGCAGCGGTGTGGTCGCCCGAAGCCATCGCCTGCGCGGCCGCCTGCTCGGCGTGCCGCGCCCAGGGCCGGGTCTCGCCGGCCTCGCGGAAGTGGTGGGCCAGGCGCGCGACGGGCTGCGGATCGACGGACTCCAACGCCTCGCCGGCTCGGCGGTGCAGGAGCGCGCGATCGGTGCGCGCGACGGTCTCGTAGACCGCCGTCGCGACCAGGACGTGCCGGAACCGCCACCGGCCGCGGTCGTCGCCCGACAGGATCCTGGCGTCGGCCGCCTCAGCGATGCCGGCGCGCGCGTCCTCGGGCGTGAGGTCGGCGGTCGCAGCGATCGCGGCCTCGGACGACCACTCGGCCAGGACCGCGGCGGCCCGCAGCGTCTGCTGCGCGGCGGGCGACAGGCGGTCCACCCGCTCTCGGGTGGAGTCGCGGACGGTGGGCGGCACCTGGAGCTCCGTGAGCGCCAGGCGGACCCACTGCCCGTCACGGAAGGTGATGTCCGCACGATCGCACATGAGCCGGACGGACTCCTCGATCGCCAGGGGGATGCCCCCGGTCCGCTCGTGCAGAAAGCTGCGGAACTCGTCGGAGACCGGCTCTCCGCCCAGCATCGACGACACCAGCGACGCCGTGTCGTCGGGTGCCACCGACGTGAGGGCGATCCTCGACCCGGTGACCCCGACGGGCAGGCGGGACGTCAGCCGCAGCAGCAGCGACCCGGCGTCCACCTCCTCCGGGCGGTACGAGATCACCAGGCTCGGTCCGTCCGAGCGCTGCCGGGAGGTGAGGAACAGGAGGAACTCCAGCGTCACCTCGTCGGCCCAGTGCGCGTCCTCCAGGACGAGGACGCCCACGCCCAGCGCCCTGAGCAGCTCGTCGAGCGCGCGGAACAGGCGATGCCGTGCCGCCTTCGCGTCGTCGAGGGGTTCGAGGGCGGGCGGCAGGTCGCCGGACCACTCTGGGAACAGCGGCCGCAGCGCGCCCGCGAGATCGGTGAGCCGCAGTCCTGCCACGAGTCGGTCGATCCCCCGGAACGCGTCGACGATCGGACCCAAGGTCAGCGACTCCCGCAGCGGCGGGCACACCGACACCAGGGCGGTGAGAGTGGGCGCGCCGGCGAGCCACTCCTGCAGCAGTCGGCTCTTCCCGATCCCCGCCTCACCCTCCACCAGCACGATCGCGGGCGGCCGGGAGACGGCATCGCGGAGCGCGGCCAACTCGGGATCGCGACCGACGAAATGCGGCGTGGAGATCACTGGAGAGTTCGCGTCTGAGCGGTTGACCATGCGAGATGGTCTCACCTGACGCCCTCGACCGTCGAGGCGCGCCCGTCGTGGGAGTACATCGCGCCGGCGGTGACGGCGCGCTCCGCCTACTTGACGAGCGGGAAGAGGATCGTCTCGCGGATGCCGAGACCGGTGATCGCCATCAGCAGACGGTCGATGCCCATGCCCATGCCCCCGGTCGGCGGCATGCCGTGCTCGAGCGCCCGCAGGAACTCCTCGTCGATGCGCATGGCCTCGAGGTCGCCGCGCGCAGCCAGCTTGGCCTGCTCGACGAAGCGCTCGCGCTGGATCACGGGGTCGACGAGTTCGGAGTAGCCGGTCGCGAGCTCGAAGCCGCGGGTGTAGAGATCCCACTTCTCGACCACGCCCGGGATCGTGCGGTGCTCGCGCACGAGCGGGCTGGTGTCGATCGGGAAGTCCATGACGAACGTCGGGCGGGCGAGACCGGGCTTGACGAAGTGCTCCCACAGCTCCTCGACCAGCTTGCCGTGGGTGGCGTGAGGCGGGATGTCGACGCCCACCTCGTTCGCGAACGCGACGAGCTCGGCGAGCGGCGTCTCGGGCGTGACCTCGCGGCCGGACGCCTCCGAGAGCGAGCCGTACATCGGGAGGCGCTCCCATTCGCCGCCGAGGTCGTACTCCGTGCCGTCCGCCCAGGTCACCGTGGTGGATCCGGTGACCGCGACGGCGGCGTTCTGGATCAGCTCCTGCGTCAGGTCGGCGATGCCGTTGTAGTCGCTGTACGCCTGGTAGGCCTCGATCATGACGAACTCGGGGCTGTGGGTCGAGTCGGCGCCTTCGTTGCGGAAGTTGCGGTTGATCTCGAAGACCCGGTCGATGCCGCCCACGACGGCCCGCTTGAGGAAGAGCTCCGGCGCGATGCGCAGGTAGAGGTCGGTGTCGAAGGCGTTCGAGTTGGTGATGAAGGGACGCGCCGACGCACCGCCGTGCTGCACCTGCAGCATCGGGGTCTCCACCTCGAGGAACCCGTGGTTCGCGAAGGTCTGGCGCACGCTGGCGTTCGCCTTGGCGCGGGCGACGACGGTCTCGCGCGCACGATCCCGCACGATGAGATCGAGGAAGCGGCTGCGGACGCGGTTCTCCTCGCTGAGCTCGTTGTGCAGGTTCGGCAGCGGCAGGATGGCCTTCGAGGCGATGCGCCAGTCCGAGACCATGATCGACAGCTCGCCGCGTCGGCTCGAGATGACCTCTCCGCTGACGAACACGTGGTCGCCGAGGTCGACGAGCTCCTTCCACGCCTGCAGCGAGTCGGCGCCGACCGCAGCCAGCGACACCATCGCCTGGATGCGGCTGCCGTCGCCCGCCTGGAGCGTGGCGAAGCAGAGCTTGCCACCGTTGCGGCTCAGCACGACACGACCGGCGACGGCGGCGGTGACGCCGGTCTCGGCTCCCGCCTCCAGGTCGGCGAAACGCTCCCGCAGCGCCGGGATCGTGTCGGTGATCGGCAGGCTGACGGGGTACGCCCCGCCTGCGGCATCCGTCCGCTCCGCGATCAGCCGCTCGCGCTTGGCCAGCCGCACGGCCTTCTGCTCGAAGATCTCCTCTTCGGTGGGCTCGGCGGTCTCGGCGGGCGAGGTCGTGTCGGTCACGGGATGTGCTCCTCGGTGGGGATGTTCTCCGCAGAACGCGGACCCCCAAGTGTATCGGCGGCGACCTCCGGCCTTTCTGAACAGCCCACTCAGAACACTGGATGCCGCAGCCCGCGCCTCGGCCCGCGCCGGTGTCGACGCCGGTCAGGGGAGCTCGATCGGCTCCCCCAGGGGCGCCCAGCGGACGCGCTCGCGCACCGCGCCGGGGGCGGCGTCCAGCACGCGGGCCGCTGCATCCTCCTGCTGCGAGAAATGGCTCCAGCCCTCGACGTGCACGGGCACCGCCGTGCCGGGCTCGGCCAGCCCGATCAGCTCGACCGCGTCGTCGGCATCCATCGTGTACGCCAGCGGGCCCGTGAGCGGGAACTTCACCGCACCGATGTGCACGAGGGCGACGTCCGGATGCAAGCCCGCGGCGACGCGACGCAGCGCGCGGTACATCACGGTGTCACCGGTCATCCAGAGCACAGGGTGCGCGCCGCCCACGCGCGCCAGCGTGAACCCGATGACCGGACCGACGATCGGACGCGTGAGAGGAGCGCCATGCCGGCACGGCGTCGCCGTGATCACGAGGTCGGGCTTGCCCTCGGCGGTGAGGGTGATGGCGTCTCCGGCACGCAGACCTCTCGCGTCGCGGTGCGCGCCCGACGTCGACAGGCTCTTGGCGCCGGCGATCGTCGTCAGCACCGTGCGCGCGACGCCGAGGCCGGCGCGGCCGGCATCGTCGAGGTTGTCGGCGTGGTGGTGGTGACTCAGCAGCACGATGTCGACCGCGCCGATGTCGGAGAGGTCGACCGCGGGCCCCGTCGTCTTGCGGGACGACGTTCCCGCCCCGAACGAATAGGTGCGACCCGGTGGATCGAAGGTGGGGTCGGTGAGGATCCGCCACCCCTCCCACTCGACGAGGGCCGTCGGACCGCCGATCCGTGTGATGCGCATGTCGTCTCCTGGGGCCCGGTGTCCGCGCTCAGCCGAGGTAGATCTCGGCGTTGTCGATGAGTCGGTGGCCCGCCACCGTCGCGGCGATGAGCGCGAGCGCGGGTCCGCTGGTGCCCTCGTCGACCGGGAGGAACGTCACCGGATCGACGACGCTCAGATACTCGAGGCGGATGCGGGGCTCCCCCATGAGCGTCGACTGCGCCGCGGCGATGCAGGCGTCGATGCCGCGGTCGGCGTTGGCGGCTGCGGCATCGAGAGCCGCGGGGAGGAGCGCGGCGGCGGCGAGGTCGCGGTCGTCGAGCATCCCGACGCGGGTCGACACCGGAAGGCCGTCGTCGCCGCGGACGGTCTCGACCGTCGCGACCTCGACGTCGAAGAACAGGTCGCGGATCATCCTGCGCACCAGGAAGACGCGCTGCCGATCCCGCTCGCCGTAGACGGCGACATCGGGCCGGACGAGGTGGAACAGCTTGGCCTCGACGGTGAGGAGACCGTCGAAGTAGAACGGGCGGAACCGCCCCTCGTACCGCAGGCCCAGGTCGCCGGCGGTGACCTTCGTCGTCGCGGAGCCGTCGGGAAGCAGTTCGTCCGCCCCGGGCGAGAAGACGACGTCGACGCCGAGCGACGCGAGCAGTCGGGCGTCGTCCTCGGGAGTGCGCGGATAGGCGGCGAAATCCGCCGGCGATGCGAACCGCAGCGGATTGACGAACACCGACACCACGACGATGTCGGCGACCTCGCGCGCCCGGTGGACCAGGTCGATATGTCCGTCGTGAAGGGAGCCGATGGTCGAGATGAGGGCGACGCGGGACCCCGGTGCGGCGGCGCGGACCTCGGCGAGCCGAGCACGCAGCTCGTCGATGGTGCTGATCATCCTTGGATCGTAGCGGGAGGCTCGCCACCCACCGGACCAGAGCCGGCCTCGGTGAGCGCGTGGTCGAGCGTGGTGTGCGCCAGTGCGGAGAGGAACGACCCCGGATACGGCACGCCCGCTTCCGCGAGGAGCGCGGCCGCCTGGTGCACGATGGAGCGCGAGAAGACCCTTGCCGTGGCGATCGCCTCGCCGTACGCCGCGCGGGCCGACTCCTCGACGACCACCGGTTCGCAGCCCAGCTCCACGGCGAGGGCCTGCGCGATCGGCAGCACCGGCCCTGGTGCCGTGACGGCCGCGTACGCACTGGTCAGCGCGCGCAGATCCATCGACGTTCCGCTGAACTCGATCGCGGGATGCACGGCGAGCGGGATGACGCCCTTCGCGACGGCGGGAGAGAGGATGCCGGCCCCCCAGGCCGGGTCCGTGTGCAGGACGAGCTGCCCCGGCTGCCACGCACCGACCTCGGCCAGACCTCGCACGAGTCCCTCGAGCTGGTCGTGGGGCACGGCGACGATCACCAGCTCGCTGCGCCGGGCGACCTCGGTCGCGTCCAGCACGGGCACGCCCGGAAGGATCGCCTCGACCCGCTCCGGGTCGGAGCCCTGCGTGATCCCGACCAGCGCGTGTCCGGCACCGGCGAGCGCCGCACCCAGCACCGGTCCGACACGACCCGCCCCGATGATCCCGACTCCGAGCCGTCCATCGCGGGTCATCCGTGGTCCTCTTCGCCGGGCGTCCTCTCGGAGGCTCGGCGCGTTTCGTCTCGCTCGCTGGCGCTCGCTCGCTCAACGACCGCAATCAGAGGTTCGGTCGTTGAGCGAGCGAAGCGAGACGAAACGTCGCCAGCCTCGTCCGCTGCGGTGGATCCGGCGCTCGCGGCGGCTGCGGCATCCGTCTCGTCCTCCGCCCACCGATGCGTGCGGTCGGCGAGCGCTTCGCGCACCGAACCGCGCGCGACATCGTCGAACAGCGCGAGAGCGTGGTCGCGGTCGACGGCAGCCAGGAACGGCGACACCGGACCGGTGACGACGTGCGCGCGCACGTTCGTCACGCCCGACGCCCGGTCGAGGGGGCCCTGGTACAGGCCGATGCTCTGCAGACGCGCGAGCGGCAGGATGACCAGCTTGCGCCACACGACGCCGCGTCGCATCAGCAGCGCGTCGGCGGTGAGGCGGAAGCCGTTGCGCCGATACGACAGCGGGACGATCCACCAGGCGCGCTTCGGCGTGTTCGTGAAGGTGTCGACCTCGCCCGGTCCGAACATGCCCTCCTGCACGACCAGCGCTCGCTCCTCGTCGGAGAGCGTGGGCTGCAGCAGCCGCAGCACGCGTTCGACGTCGGCGACGGTGCCCACCGGCAGGGCGGTGGTGAACTGATCCGTGCTGCCGTCGGCGGCGCTGCGCCCGGTGAGGCGGTTGATGCGCACCGCCCACCAGCCGGCGGGGCGCCACATGATGGGCTGTGTCACCTCGACGGCGTGCACACGCCCCGGGGGCACGATCTCGGTGATGGTCGTGAAGAGGCCGAACGTGATCCGCACGCCGTCGGGCGTCGGCGCGATCGCGTACCGCAGCGACCGGACGATCGAGCGCAGCCAGTAGGCGCCGAAGCCGATGATCGCGGGAACGAACCCGAACAGCAGCCACGTGACGCCCTGGCTCACACCGACCACGATCGCGATGATCGCGAAGATCAGGCCCAGCGTCGACATGCTGAGGATGTGGGATGCCACGAGCCGGCCGACCGGGATGCTCACGACGGACTCGAGCTCGGCGACCGGCGCCTCTGGCCCCTCGATCATGCCGGTGATCTCGCGACCCACGGTCTGGCTCAGCATCGCGGCCCTGCCGACGGGCCTGACCGCGGCCGGTCCCGCGGTCATCGCGAGACGACGTCCGGATGCGAGGCGGAGGATGTCGGTCCGCACAGCCTCGGCGTTCGCGGTGGAGAGGTACTCGAGCTTGACGTTCGCATCGGCTCCGGCGCCGACGACCTCGAGCTTCGCCATGCCCAGCAGTCGCGCGATCATCGGCCGCGTGAGGTTGACACCCTGCACGCGATCGAGCGGTGCCCGGCGCTGCGTGCGGAACAGGATGCCGCTGCGCACCTCGACGTCGTCATCGGTGATGCGGAAGGTGTGGAAGCGCCACGACGTGTAGAACACCGCGACGAGGACGATGAGCGCGGCGAGGACCGCGAGCCCCGCCAGCACGTAGAGGTTGTTCGCGACGATGAAGTCGATGGGGTCGCCGCCGGCACCCTCCCACTCGCCGACCTCCTCCTCGATGTCGGGCGCGAGCCACGGCAGGAAGATGAACACGAGGCGATCGCGCAGATTCGCGAGCACGATGCCGATGACGACGATCAGGAACAGCCCGCCGCGCAGGAGGGGCGTGAGCGGGTGCAGGCGATGCCACTCGCCGTCGCTGAGCGGCGATCGCACCAGCTGCGGCGGCGGTGCGCCGGGGGCGAGCGGCCCTTCGACAGGCTCAGGGACCTGGTCCCCAGGGTCGGGAACCTGGTTCACGGGCTCGGGGGTGGACGTCATAGACCCGTGCGCCGGCTCTCGGCGACTCCGACGAGGTGGTCGCGGAGCGTCTCAGCGGTGGACTGCTCGAGCCCCGGGATGATGACGCCGGTCGCCGCGGCCGCGGTGACGAACTTCAGCTGGGCGATGCCGAAGCCCCGGTCCAGCGGACCGTGCGTGATGTCGATCAGCTGCATGCGGCCGTACGGCACCGCCACGAAGCGCTGCCAGAGGATACCGCGCCGGAAGACCAGATCGTCGTCGCGCAGCTGATACCCGATCGAGCGAGCCTGGCGGGGCAGGATGAGGAGCGTCCACGCGAGGATCACGGTGAGGATCCCGCCGGGGATCCAGGCCCACAGCTGATGCATCAGCAGGGCGAGCACCAGCGTGGCTGCGACCACGAGTACGAGGAACGAGCCGGTGGAGATCAGCTGCACCGTCACGTACTTCGGCGAGATCTGGTGCCACACGCCGCCTTCCAGCACCAGCCGGTTCTCGGAACGCGGCTCGGCGATCCCCTCGAACGTGCCCCCGGCCTCAGTGGTCGTGGAGGCGGGGCTCGAGTCCGGGGTCGTCGCCTCCGGGCTGTTCGTCATCGTCGTCCTTCCGGATGGTGCAGAGGTGCTCCGCGACCAGACCGGCGGCGACCAGCAGGGCGCCGCTCACGGTCGTCGCGATGACCGCTGCCAACGAGCCTAGCGAGGGTGTGACAGGCCGGGTCGCCAGGAAGACCCACAGCCCCGCTCCCAGCCCGCCGATCGCCGCGCCGACGATGCTCGAGGCCTTCGCCAGCATCGCGATGCGCACGGCGCGGAACGGGTCGACTTTCGACGTCGAGGTGCCGCGCGTGGCGCGCCGGATCGGGATGGCGAGCGCGATCACGAAGGCGCCCAGCAGCACCAGGAGGATCGGCAGCGTCACCGCCGGCGTGAACGTCGGGCGTCCCGCCGATGTCAGCAGCTGGTCGACGAGGAAGCCCGCGGCGACCCCGAGGATCGCTGAGATCGCGAGAACACCGGCACCGGTGCGCTTCATCGGCGTCCGCCCTCCTGCAGCCGGCGGAGAACCTCGTCGACACGACCTGCGCCCGGAAGCACGGCATCCGGATCCACCGCCAGCCAGGGCCCGAGCACGAAGTCGCGCTCGGCGGCGCGCGGGTGCGGCAGCCGCAGGCGGGGGTCGTCGCTGACGACATCGCCGTACGCGATGAGATCGAGGTCCAGCGTGCGATCCTCCCAGCCGGGCTCGCCGGCGGAGCGGGCAGCGGAGCGCACACGGCCGTGCCGCTGCTCGATCGCATGGAGGTAGCCCAGGAGCACCGACGGCGCGAGGCGCGTGGTGAGGATCGCCACGGCGTTCAGATAGGCCGGGGCCTCGGCATCCGGTCCCTCCGGCTTCATGGCGACCGACTCGATCGGCTCCGACACGCGCACGGCGTCGACCAGCGGCACGCGTGCGAGGTCCTTGATCGCAGCCCCCATCGTCGCGCTGCGGTCGCCGAGATTCGCGCCCAGGGCGATGACGGCCTCGACCGGTCCGCGCGGGTGACGCTCGGCATCCCCGTCGAAACCCTGTGCCAGGCGCCGGTTCACGATTCCTCCGTCCGGAACGGCTCTTCACGTCGGGCACGGCGGATCGTGACCGACACATCGGCGAACGGCACCGTGATGGGCGCCTGCGGCTTGTGGACCGTGACCGCGACCATCTTCACGCCGTCGCGCGCGAGGAGGTCGTCGGCGATCCGCGCCGCGACGCCCTCGATCAGATTCAGCGGCTCGCGGCCGACCAGTTCGACGATGCGCTCGGCCACCTCTCCGTAGTGGACGGTGTCGGCGACGTCGTCGGATGCCGCGGCCTGCGCGGTGCTGACGTACAGGGTCGCGTCGACGACGAACTCCTGGCCCTCCCGCCGTTCTTCGGCGAACACGCCGTGGTGCCCGAAGGCGCGCACCCCGGTCAGCGTGATTTCGTCGATGAAGTCCATCAGCCCTCCCGGCTGCCCGATCGGTCGTCCTGTCGCGAGCCTGTCCAGCGCCCGGCAACCACGAGAGCATCCCGCGTGGCGGCGACATCGTGAACACGCACCGCCCATGCCCCGGCCTGCGCGGCGAGCACGCTCGTCACGGCGGTCGCCAGGTCGCGGCGAGCCTCGGACGGTTCGGCGCCGTCGGCGGGATCGCCGGCGAGCGCGTCGGCGAGGAACCGCTTGCGGCTCGTGCCGATCAGCACCCGCGGGCCCATCGCGACGAAGCGGTCGAGCCCGCGCAGCGTCTGCCAGTTCTGCTCGCCGCGCTTGCCGAACCCGATGCCCGGGTCGACGATCACCCGGGCGGGCGCGATGCCGGCCGCCGCGGCCGCCTCGACGCGAGCGCGGAGCTCTGCCGCGACCTCGGTCACGACGTCGTCGTAGACGGCGCGCGCGTACATGTCGGCGGAGTGGCCCCGCCAATGCTGCAGGACCACGTCCGCATCCGTCGACGCGACCGTCGACAGCATCTCGGGGTCGGCCATGCCGCCCGACACGTCGTTCACGATGCGTGCCCCGGCCGTCACGGCGGCGAGGGCCGTCGACGCGTTCATCGTGTCGATGCTCACGACCACGCCGGCGTCGACGAGGGCGCGCACGACGGGAAGCACGCGGCCCTGCTCGACGCGCGGATCCACGCGCTCCGCACCGGGCCTCGTCGACTCGCCGCCGACATCGAGGATGTCGGCGCCCTGCGCGTGCAGCGCCAGGCCATGGGCGACGGCGGTATCGGCATCCGCATGCCGTCCGCCGTCGCTGAACGAGTCGGGCGTCACATTCACGACGCCCATGATGAGCGTCATGCGCGCATCCCCGACGGCCGCGCCGTCCCGAGCAGCGCGACCAGCTCAGCACGCGCCGCGGGCTCGGCCAGCTCGCCGCGCGCCGCGATCGTCACGGTCGAGGCATCCGGCTGACTCCCGCCGCGCATCGTCACGCACTCGTGCGTCGCCTCGAGCACCACCAGCACGCCCCGCGCGTCGAGGGAGGCGGCGATCACGTCGGCGATCTGCTCGCCGAGGCGCTCCTGCACCTGCGGACGCGAAGACAGGATCTCGACGACCTTCGGCAACGCGCCGAGGCCCACGACCTGCTCACCGGGGAGGTACGCGAGATGCGCATGGCCGCGGAACGGCAGCAGGTGATGCTCGCACACCGAGCGGAACAGGATGTCGCGGAGCATCACCGCGCCGGACGGGAGCGTGTCGGGGGCCGGGCCCCGCGACACCGAGATGGTGCGCGCGAGCGGCGCCCCGGCATCCTCTCCCACTCCCGCGAAGAACTCGCCGTACGCGTCGGCCACGCGCTCGGGCGTCTGCTTCAAGCCGGGACGATCGGGGTCTTCGCCGATCGCCTCCAGCAGCTCGCGCACGAGCGCGGCGATGCGCTCACGATCGACGGCCACGGGCCGAGCCTACGCGGTCGCGGGTCGCGCCTGTCCCGACGGACGACGCTTGGGCGCCTTCTCGGCGGCCGGCTGCTCGGCCTCGACGCTCGCGGCGAGCCCCGCCTCGTCGCGGCGCTTCGGCACGTCGATCGGGGGCAGGGTCGACGGCGGGCGCTGCTCGCTCGACAGCCACTGCGGGCGCGGGGGCAGGCGCTTGACGTCCTTGAAGATCTCGGCGAGCTCCAGGTGGTCGAGCGTCTCCTTCTCGAGGAGCTCGAGGGCGAGCTTGTCGAGCACGTGGCGGTTCGCGTTGATGACCTCGTAGGCCTCGTTGTGAGCCTGCTCGATGAGGTCGCGCACCTGCGTGTCGACGCGCTCGGCGATCCGCTCCGAGAACTCGCGGCCGTGGCCCATGTCGCGGCCCATGAAGACCTCGCCCGACGACTGCCCGAGCTTGACCGGGCCGATGTCGCCGGTCATGCCGTACTCGGTGACCATCTTGCGGGCGATGCTCGTCGCCTTCTCGATGTCGTTCGATGCGCCCGTGGTGGGATCGTGGAACACGATCTCCTCGGCGACGCGGCCGCCCATCGCGTAGGCGAGCTGGTCCTGCAGCTCGTTGCGGGTGACGGAGTACTTGTCCTCGAGCGGCAGCACCATCGTGTAGCCGAGGGCCTTGCCGCGCGGGAGGATCGTGACCTTCGTGACGGGGTCGGTGTGGTTCATCGCCGCGGCCGCGAGCGCGTGACCGCCCTCGTGGTACGCGGTGATGAGCTTCTCCTTGTCCTTCATCACGCGGGTGCGCCGCTGCGGACCGGCGATCACGCGGTCGATGGCCTCATCGAGCGCGCGGTTGTCGATCAGCTGCGCGTTCGAGCGCGCGGTGAGAAGGGCGGCCTCGTTCAGCACGTTCGCGAGGTCGGCGCCGGTGAAGCCGGGCGTCTTGCGGGCCACGACCTCGAGGTCGACGCCGTCGGCGAGCGGCTTGCCGCGGCCGTGCACCTCGAGGATCTTGGCGCGACCCTTGAAGTCGGGCGCGTCGACGCCGATCTGACGGTCGAAGCGGCCCGGGCGCAGCAGCGCCGGGTCGAGGATGTCGGGGCGGTTGGTGGCCGCGATCACGATGACGTTGACCTTGGGATCGAAGCCGTCCATCTCGACGAGCATCTGGTTGAGCGTCTGCTCGCGCTCGTCGTGACCGCCGCCCATGCCGGCGCCGCGATGGCGGCCGACCGCGTCGATCTCGTCGATGAAGATGATGGCCGGGGAGTTGTCCTTGGCGGTGTTGAACAGGTCGCGCACGCGGCTGGCGCCGACGCCGACGAACATCTCGACGAAGTCCGAGCCCGAGATCGAGTAGAACGGCACGCCCGCCTCGCCGGCGACGGCACGCGCGAGAAGCGTCTTGCCCGTTCCGGGAGGGCCGTACAGCAGCACGCCCTTGGGGATGCGCGCACCCACGGCCTGGAACTTCGACGGGTCCTTCAGGAAGTCCTTGATCTCTTCGAGTTCTTCGATCGCCTCGTCGGAGCCCGCGACGTCCTGGAAGGTCACCTGCGGCATCTCCTTCGTCACGAGCTTCGCCCGCGACTTGCCGAACTGCATGACCTTGCTGCCGCCGCCCTGAGCGCTGGACATCAGGAACCAGAAGAGCAGACCCAGCAGCAGGATCGGCAGCAGGAGCGAGAGGAACCCGTCGAACCAGGTCGCGCGCGGCACCGCGTCGTTGAAGCCGTCCTTCGGGTCGGCCGCGTTGACCGCGTCGACGACCTCGGCGGCACGTGCGGTGACGTAGTAGAACTGCACGTCGGTCGCGCCGTCGTACTCCTTGGAGAGCTTCATGTCGACGCGCTGATCGCCGTCGGTGTTGACGACCTCGGTGACCGTCTCACCGGAGAGCAACTCGAGACCCTCCTGCGTGGAGATCTGCTTCGCACCGTTCAGGCTCGAGATGAGCGAGAACCCCACGATCAGGAAGACCCCGATCAGCAGGACGTAGAAGAGGGGGTTGCGGGTGATCTTCTTGAAGTCCATGGCGCGGGCGAGAGCCCGACCCCTTTCGTCGACGTGCCGTCGGGGACAGGAAAGCGCCCGTCGACGGTTGAATCAGGGTATCGCGCGGTTCCTAAGCGTCGTCTGTGCATTCGCCCCGGGCGTAATCGCCGGATCCAGGGCGCTTCGTCTCGGTCGTTCCTTCCTCGCTCAACGACCGGTCGTTGAGTGAGGGACGGTCGTTGAGCGAGCGAAGCGAGACGAAACGCAGAGACGGAACGCGACGATTACGAGTAGACGTGCGGGGCGAGGACGGCGACGTCGCGGAGGTTGCGGTACTTCTCGGCGTAGTCGAGGCCGTAGCCGACGACGAACTCGGTGGGGATGTCGAAGCCGACGTACTTGCAGTGCACCTCGACCTTGGCGGCCTCGGGCTTGCGCAGCAGCGCGAAGACCTCGACGGATGCCGCGCCACGCGCCGCGAAGTTCTCCAGCAGCCAGCTGAGGGTCAGGCCCGAGTCGATGATGTCCTCGACGATGAGCACGTGCTTGCCGAGGATGTCGGTGTCGAGGTCCTTGCGGATCTGCACGACGCCGCTCGACTTCGTGCCGGCCCCGTACGACGAGACCGCCATCCAGTCCATCGTGATGTGCTTCTTGAGCGCGCGGGAGAAGTCGGCCATCACCATGACCGCGCCCTTGAGCACGCCGACGAGCAGCAGATCCTCGTCCGCGTAGTCCTCGGCGACCCGCGCCGCGATCTCATCGAGCTTGGCTCGGATGTCCTCCTCGGTGACGAGGACTTCGGTGATGTCGCTGGAGACGTCGGCCGCGCGCATGGGACGAGTCTAGAGGGGCACCGCCTCTGACCCGACCGAACGCCCTCCGCGACTCAACGCGCCGTAAACTCGATGCGGCCGCCGACGCGGCGAGCGCGGCATCCGGGAAGATCGATGGGTCCTTGGCCCGACCAGTCGGTGACGAGGCGCGCCACCTCGATCGTCTGCGACCGCGTGAGGCCCTGGTGGAACTCGCTGGCCACCACGTGCCGGATGATGCGGTTCCGCAGCGCGGCAGGGTTGGCCGCGAGGGCGGCGACCGACACCGAGATGCCGGCTTCGGCGTGCTCGACGATGTCTTCGATCGTCTCGTCGATCATCTCGTCGAAGGCCTCCGCGTCTTCACGCAGCTGCGCCGCGGTGCGGGCGAGGGCATCGGCGATGCCGGGGCCGAGCTCGGCCTCGAGGACGGGCAGCACCGTCTCGCGCACGCGCACCCGCGCGAATCGGGGGTCGGCGTTCTGCGGGTCTTCCCACGGCTCGAGGCCTTCGGCCGCGCACGCAGCGCGGGTCGTGGACCGCCGCACCCCGAGCAGTGGCCGCAGGAGAGCGACGCCGTCGAGCTCGGAGACCTCCGCCATGCCCTGCAGGCTGGTGGCGCCCGCGCCGCGCGCGAGGCCGAGCAGCACCGTCTCGGCCTGGTCGTCGAGCGTGTGGCCGAGGAGGATCGCCGCCGCGCCGGCGTCGCGGGCGGCGTCGCGCAGCGCGCGGTAGCGCGCGTCGCGTGCCGCCGCCTCGGGCCCGCCGGCCGCGCCTACCTCCACGCGGACCACGCGGGCCTCGAGCCCGAGAGCCTCGGCCGTCGCCGCCGCGGCGGCTGCGGCATCCGTCGACCCGTCCTGCAGTCCGTGGTCGACGGTGACCGCTGCGACGCGCAGTCCGAGCTTCGAAGCCTCGAACGCCGTCGCCGCCGCCAGCGCGAGCGAGTCCGCGCCGCCCGACAGAGCCACGAGCACGGTGGCTCCACGCGGGACCCCCGTCAGCGCGCGGCGTACGGCGAGCCGCACTTCGGCGACGACGGGGGCCAGTCCGGGGCGGCGCTCATCCACCCGCCCACCGTACCGGCGCGACCCAGGCGAATCGCATCGAACCTCACTGCCTCGGCCCGGTGCAGCGCGTTTCGTCTCGCTCGTTCCTCGCTCGCTCAACGACCCGGGACGACCCGAACCCCGGTCGTTGAGCGAGCCTGCGACACGAAACGCCCCGAGCCTGCGCGACTAGG
This sequence comes from Microbacterium sp. B35-04, assembly GCF_010634885.1. Classification (NCBI taxonomy): domain Bacteria; kingdom Bacillati; phylum Actinomycetota; class Actinomycetes; order Micrococcales; family Microbacteriaceae; genus Microbacterium; species Microbacterium sp. B35-04. The sequence continues at coordinate 138,577 of NZ_MWLP01000005.1, forward strand.
CTTGTCGCGGCATCCCACCGTCTTTCCGAAGGAGCACCAATATGGGCGCGTACGACGCCGTCATCGAGATCCCGCGCGGCAGCCGCGTGAAGTACGAGGTCGACCACGGCACCGGCCGCGTCTTCCTCGACCGCATCCTCTACACCGCGTTCGGGTACCCGACCAACTACGGGTTCTTCGAGAACACGCTCGGCGAGGACGGCGACCCGCTCGACGTGCTGGTGCTGCTCGACTTCGACCTCGCGCCCGGTGTGCTCGCGAGCGTCCGCCCCGTCGGCGTGCTCAAGATGAGCGACGAAGCCGGCGGCGACGACAAGGTGGTGGCGGTGCTCGGCAAGGACCCGCGCTGGTCGCACGTCCAGGACGTCAACGACATCCCCGAGTTCACCCGCAAGGAGATCGAGCACTTCTTCGAGCACTACAAGGACCTCGAGCCCAACAAGTGGGTCAAGGTCGACGAGTGGGCCGGCGCGGCCGAGGCCGAGCGCCTGGTCGGCGAGGCCTTCGACCGCTTCAAGGAGCACGAGGGCGAGACCCGCACCCAGGGTGAGGGCGTCGCCCCGAACACGCTCTGACACCGAGATTCACGCGAGAACCGGATGCGGAGCATCCGGTTCTCGTCGTTTCAGAGGACGTGCGGCACAGAGGACGTGCGGCTCAGGTGGTGCGGCTCAGACCCCGACACCCCGGGCGCCCATGAAGTCGATCGGATTCACGGGGTAGTTGTTGACGTAAGTCTCGAAGTGGAGGTGGCAGCCGAACGAGTTGCCGGTGTTGCCCTCGCTCGCGATGAGCTGACCGGCGTTGACCCACTGACCCACGCCCACGAAGATGCCGCCGTTGCGGATGTGACCGTAGCCGGTGCCGACGCCGCCGCCGTGGTCGATCTTGATGTAGTTGCCGTAGCCGCCGTTCCCGCCGGCATACACGACGCGGCCGGCCGAGGCGGCATAGATGCCCGCTCCGCAGCCGGCAGCGAGGTCGACGCCGTAGTGGAAGCCGCTGGAGCAGTAGCTGTTGCCGCATTGCACCGTACGGGGGCCGTAGCCGGAGCTGCGCCAGCCGGACGACGGACGGGCCCAGCCGGAGCCGACGACGCCTCCACCGCCTCCGCCACCGCCACCGCCGCCACCACCGCTGTTCTGCCGGGCGAGGCGCTCGGCTTCGGCTCGCGCGGCAGCTGCTGCCGCGGCTCGGGCCGCTTCTTCGGCTGCCTTGCGGACGCGTTCGCCTTCTTCGTAGTCGGCGACGGTCTTGGCCACGGTGTCCTGCAGGGCGGCGAGCTGCGCCTCGAGCTCGCCCCGTTTGGCGTTCTGCGCGTCGAGCGCAGCCTGCGCCTCGTCGGCGGCTTTCTGGGCGGCGACCATCTTCTCTTCGGCGATCTTCTGCAACCGGTCTCGCTCGACGCGCTGCACCGCCGCCTGGTCGCTCAGGCTCTGGGCCGAGTCGCGCGCCGTGACGGCCTGCGCGTACACGTCCTGGTTGCGCTGGACGAGCTTGTCCATCGTGCCCAGGCGCGCGAGCAGGTCGTCCGCCGATGTGGCCGAGCCTGCGAAGAAGAGTTCGAGCGACGTGTCGTCGCCGCCGTTGCGGTACAGCTGTGCCGCGACGCGGCCGGCCTTGTTCGCGGCATCCACCGCGGCTGCCGCCTGAGCGTCGGCCTGCTGCTGCAGCTGGTCGGCCCGCAGCGCCGCGTCGAAGTATGCCTGCTGGGCGACATAGAACTCGTCGGCCAGCTGCTGGGCGACCTGCTTCTTGGCCGCGACATCAGCCTCGAGCCCGGCGATCAGTTGCTGGATCCTGGTGACCTCGGCCGCCTTGGCCTGTTCGTTGGCCTTCGCGGCGACGACGTCGTCCCACGACGGGTAGTCGGCGGCAAAGGCAGGGCTGGCCAGCGGGCCGATCGTGCCGCCAACCGCGCCCAGCGCGGCGACGCCGAGGATTCCGAGCCCGAGCGCTGTGCGCCGGTTCATCGCGGGCCAGAGCCGCCGCTCCTCCGTCGCGGAAGGGGCGCACCCGCACTCCACGGCGTCGTCGGCAAGGGTCTTCACGGTGACGTTCTCGGGCTGCACCGGGTCCCTCCCCTCGCGGCGTCAACTCGTTTCACACTAGCAACATCGTTAACATGCGCAACCCCCAGTGGCGCATAACGACCGCCGCCTCGGGAAGCGGTCACCCGGCCAGTGTGCGCCCGGATGGTGTGATCCACAAGAGCGCCATGCCCCCGATTGGCGTTTTGAGGGACTATTACGTATGCTTGGTCCTCGGCAGTGAGCCCCAGGGTTCACCCGGCCCCATCGTTTAGCGGCCTAGGACGCCGCCCTTTCACGGCGGTAGCACGGGTTCGAATCCCGTTGGGGTCACTCCCACAATTAAAAAGCATGGCCCTGTAGCGCAGTTGGTTAGCGTGCCGCCCTGTCACGGCGGAGGTCGCGGGTTCAAGTCCCGTCAGGGTCGCTCCGAGCGACGGGCCCTTTTTTCGAAGAGGGCCTTTCGTCTAGGACGCGGCAGGTCTTGTATAGAGGAGTATTCCTCGCACAGCTGCCGCGCGGCTCTGTAGCTCAGTTGGTAGAGCGCACGACTGAAAATCGTGAGGTCACGGGATCGACGCCCGTCGGAGCCACTGAAACCCTCGTGAGGCTTCTACTCACGGGGGTTTCTTCAATTCCCCCGCCGCACGCGGTAGCCGAGATACACCGACCCGTTCGCGAAGCGGCGCTCGTCGAAGAGCTCCAGATCCAGCCGCAGCCCTTCGTCGAGGAAGCGGATGCCGCCGCCGACGACCGCCGGCGCCACGATGACGTGCACCTCGTCGAGCACGCCGGCGCGTGCCGCCACCGAGGCGAGCTGCCCGCCGCCGATCCCGATCGGGGAGGACGAGGCATCCGTCATCGTCCGGACCTCGGCGGGATCGAAGTGCGAGCGCAGCTCGGTGCGGCCGGCTGACACCGACTCGAGCGACTGCGAGTAGACGATCTTGTCGACGTCGCGCCACTGCAGTGCGAACTCGCGCTCGGCGGGAGACAGGTCGTCGAGCGCGAAATCGTCCCACACCTTCATGACCTCGTACACGCGACGCCCGAGCAGGTGCGTGGTCGCGGGAGCCATCAGCTCGTTCACGAACGAATGCACCTCGGCGTCGGGACTCGCCCAGTCCCACCGCCCGTCGGGACCGGCGATGTAGCCGTCGAGCGACGCCGAGTTGAAGTACATCAGGGAGCCCACGCCTCCGCACGCTACCCCGCACGCCCGCCGCCGACCACCCCCGCGGTTGCCAGGCGGTTCTCAGGCTTCCCTCTTGCGCCGGAGACGGATGCCGAGGCTATTGTTTCTCGATAGGTCCTTGCCGTTTATCGATAGGTTTCCGATGCGCCCCACAACGATCGTCGTCCTGAAGGCGATCCTCGCCGTGCTGATCGGCCTGCTGCTCCTCTGCCAGGTGGTGGTGCTGCCCGGCATGGCGCGATCGCTCGCCGGCATGTACCCGTACCTCGCCTACCTCGAGGTGCCCGGGATCGTCATCGGCGTGATCTTCACCCTCTGCGCCCAGGTCGTGCTCGTCTGCGTCTGGCGACTGCTGACACTCGTGCGCGCCGACAGCATCTTCACGCCGCGCGCATTCGTCTGGGTGGATGTCAGCCTGTGGGCCGTCGTCTTCGCCACGGTCCTCATCGTCACGACCCTCGGCTTCCTCATCAGTGCGCCGGCGGGATCGCCATCGATCGTCCTGCTGTGCCTGCTCGGCATCGTGGTGGGCGCGGGGCTCTCCCTCCTGCTCGTCGTGCTGCGCGGACTGCTTCAGAAAGCTTCGCAGCTCGAGCACGACCTCTCGGAGGTGGTGTGATGCCGATCATCATCACCCTCGACGTGCAGCTGGCGAAGAAGAAGATGTCTGTCACCGACTTCGCTGCGGCGATCGACATCACCCCCGCCAACGTCTCGGTGCTCAAGAACGGGCGCGCGAAGGCGGTGCGCTTCACGACCCTGGACGCCATCTGCCGGGTGCTCGAGTGTCAGCCGGGCGACATCCTCGAATGGGTGCCCGACGACCATCCGGCGGCCATCGCCGTGAGAGAGGGTGACGCGTGAGTGCCGCAACGGCGAGCGCGCGGCGCACGCACGCCTGGAGCGACACGGCGATCGCCGAGCTGCTCGATGTCGCACGCTGCCCGGTCTGCGCCACGGGGGTCGTCGACGACCAGCGCTGCCCCGCGTGCGGCGCGGACTTCGCCGGCACCATCGGCCGCGACCTCTGGCTGGCGTCTCGGAGCGCGGCCGACGCGCTGCGCGCACGGCAGGCTCTGCTCGCGCAGGTGCCCCTCGTCCCGATCTCGACGCCGGCGAGCGCCGCGACCGAAGCCGCGGACACCGCGCCGCAGCACGCCGCCTCCGCTGCCTCGCCGTCGCCCGGCCCCAGCGACGTGTACGCGGGCGCAGCGCGGGCGTCCGCCACGGTGCAGTCCGTCCTCGCCGTGGCCGGGGCGGCGCTCGTGGCCGGCGCCGCGGTGGTGTTCACGTTCTTCAACCCCGACCTCGCCGACCCGTGGCCGCGCGCGGCGATCATCGGCACGATCGCGGCGGCATTCCTCGGCGGCTCCGCACTCCTCGCTCGACGGGGGCTGCGGTTCTCGGCCGAGGCGATCGGCGCCCTCGGCGTCGTCTTCCTCGCGCTCACGGTCACCGCGGCGCTTCCGCTGCTGCCGCCGGAGTCGAACGGCTGGGTCTTCACCGCGCTCGCGACGCTGATCGCGGGCGGCGCGCTCGCGGCGCTCGGCCCGCGCGCCGGCATCCGTGCCTGGCTCTGGACCGGCCTGCTCGCGCTCGCCTTCGTTCCGCTCCTGCTCGCCCTGGGCGCGGACTCGGCGCTCGCCACCACCGCGGGCTGCCTCGCGTCGGCCGCCGCTGCCAGCGCACTGGTGGCCCTCGCCGCACGCGGATCCGCCGGGTTCGGCCCACTCACGGCCGAGCGAACGACGCTGACGGTCGCGCAGTTCGGCTTCGCGGCCGCCGCACTGGTCACGGTGTGGGAGACGGATGCCGCCACCGCCGTTCCGACCGCGTACCTGGCGAGCGCCACCCTGGCGTCGATCGCGGCGATCGCCGTCGCTTCGGCGCACCACCCCGCCGGCCGGCTCTGGAGCGGAGTCGCCGGCGCGGCGATCGTCGGCGCGACGACCGTGCTGCCGATCGCGATGCCGCCGCTCGGGGTCGGCACCTGGTTCGCGGCGCTCCCCGTCGCCGCCGGCGTCGGACTCGTCGCCGTCGGCGCGGCCACACCGCTGCATCGCGTCGTCGCACGCGGAGCCCTGTTCATCGGCGCGGTCGCCGTCGTCGCAGTGATCGCCGCCATCCCGACGCTCACGGCGCTCCTGTCGCTCGCGGGTGCCCTCGCGAGCCCCTCCACCGACCGCATGTTCCTGCTGCCCGGCAACGCGATCGGACTGACGGCGGGGCTCGCCGCCCTCGCGCTGTCGCTCGCCTCGTTCGCCGCCCTCACGCGGCGCGACCACGTGTCCACGGCCGCAGCCGATGTCGCGGCATCCACCCCCCACGGGTTTGGGGCGCACAGCGTGCATTCGGGGCGCGCGGCGCACGCCCCGAATGCACCCGGCGCGCCCCAAACCCCGGCGGCGTCGGGCCGCGGAATCGCCGTACCCGTCGACGCCGCGTTGGGTGGCACGTCGCTCGCAGCAGACCCCGGCGGAGAACGGATGCCGCAGCCGCTCGGCACGCGATGGCTCGGGTTCCTCGGCGCCTGGTACACGGTGCTCGCCTTCCTCACGGTGCTGTCGCTGCCGGGACTCGAGGTGTGGGCGCGCGTCGCGCTCGGGCTCGTCGCGGCCGTCACCGCGGGCGCCGTCGTCACCAGCGGGCTGCGGGGAGCCTCGGCCGCCGTGCGCATGCCGCTCGTCGCCGGCGCGCACGCGGCGGTCGTGTTCGCAGCGGTGCTGTCGTGGCGGGAGGACGACCTCACCGTCTGGGCCGGCGCGGCGGTCGTCGCGTCGATCGGCGTGCTCGCTCTCACCGTGCCGCGGGCGGCACGGTTCGTGCACGTCGGCGTCGGATTCGCGTACGCGCTGGTGGTGCTCGCCACCGCACTCGGCCGGGCCGGCGCGGATCCCCTCGTCGTGGTGTGCCTCACCACGTGCGCCGCCGGCGCGGTCGCCATCGCGGTGACGTTCGCCCGACGCGTGCCGTCGCGCGAGTGGTACGCCGTGCTGGTCGTGACGGCGGTGCCCTTCGCGATCGGCGTGCTGCAGGTGGTGTTCGAGCGGAGCGGCTGGACGGCGCTGTCGACCGCCGTGATCTTCGGCCTGGCGCTCACCCTCGTCACCACGAAGCGCGAGGGCCTGGGAGTCGTCGTACGCACATTCGCCGCCGCGACGCTCGTGCCCGCCGTCGCGGTGGTGGCGGTCTGCCTCGGCGCTCAGCTCCTGCCGATGAGCGGATCGCCGGTCGTGCTCCCGATCATCGCCGCGATCGTCGCCGGCGTGCTCGCGTCGGCCGACCTGATCGGCGACGCGCTCGGCCGCCGGCTGCCGCACGCGCAGGCGCGCGCCGCAGGGCTGGCTGTCGAGGCATCCGCGCTCCTCACGGCTGCGATCGCCGTCGCGCTCTCGCTCGTCCGGACGTCGGCCGGGCTGCCGACGACCCTGCTCGTGCTGTTGATCCTGGGCGTCGGGTTCGCCGCGACCGCCCTCACCGCCCCGCGCCGCTACGCGTGGCCGCTCGCCGGCGCGGCGTTCACCGGCGCGCTGTGGAGCGCGTGGGGCATCGCCGGCGTCACCGGGCTCGAGCCCTACCTGCTGCCGCCGGCCCTCGGGGCCTCGATCGTCGCCGCGGTACTCACGGCGCGCGGTCGCCGCGCCGTGGGCCTGTACGCCGCCGGGCTGGCGATCGCGGTGGTGCCGGTGCTGGTCGCGCTGGCCCTGGACCGGACGGATGTCACAGTCCCGGCGCTCTCGATCGAGGCCGGCTTCCCCGCCCGGGCGTACGCACTGGTGGCCGCCGCGTGGGTGCTGGTGTCGGCATCCGTCATCGTCACGCGCGCGTCCGCACCCCGCGTGCGCCGGCTCCGCGCGCTGCGCACCCCGACGCTCGCCGTCGCCATCGTCGCCGCGACGGCCGCCGCGGCGCAGGGCGTGCGGTGGAGCACCGGCCTCGACACCGCGCCCACCGACCCGGTCGTCGTCGCGGCGCTCCTGTTCGGCCTGATCGGCGGCGGGGCTGCGGCGAGCGCGGCGCGCGCCCTGCGCCCAGGCGCGCCCGCGGGGTCGCTGCTCGCCGATACGCGGTGGCTCGGCGCTCCGGCCGTCCTGATCCTCGGTGTGGCGACCTGGCCGGCGACCGAGCGGGACTGGTTCGTCATCTGGACGATGTGGGCGCTGCTGCTCGGCTTCCTGACGCTGATGGTGGCGGTCGCGGCCCGCGGCCTCCGCGGGCCGACCGGGCTGCCACCGGTGTGGTTCCTGTTCGCCGTGTCGTTCGTGACGGCGGTGGTCGCGTGGAGTCCTCGCGACCTGCGCGTGGAGTGGTTCTCGCTGCCCCTCGGCCTGTTCCTCCTCACCGCCGGTGCGCTGGCGCTGCGCCGACCCATGGTGGAGGCGCCGATCAGGTCGATCACCGCGTGGCCCGCCGGCTGGACCGGATCGTGGCCGCTGCTCGCGCCAGGGCTCGTGACGATGCTGAGCGCCTCGGTCGCCGCGACCTACACCGATCCGCGGACCTGGCGGGCGATCCTCGTCATGGCCATCGCACTCGTGGCGATCCTCGTCGGCGCCACCCAGCGCCTCGCCGCGCCGTTCCTCATCGGCATCGTCGTGCTGCCGATCGAGAACGTGCTCGCGTTCATGGTGCAGATCGGCCGCGGCATCGAGGCGATGCCGTGGTGGATCACGCTGTCGGTCGTGGGCGCGGTCCTGCTCATCATCGCCGTCGGCTACGAGCGGCGTGCGGGCGACGGCACCGGCCTCACCGCGCGCCTCCGCGACCTCTCCTGACCCGCAGCCCGGCGAACGGCTCGTCCGCAACCCGGGGCTCAGGGGGCGAGCGTGACGTCGACCTGGATCTCGGTCGCCAGGCGCTCGAGCTCGCCGGTGAGGGCATCGAGATCGACGGATGCCGGAACCCGGGCGACGACTGTCGCCTCGAAGAGCCGTCCGCCGTACATGGCCGCCTCTGCGGTGCGCGTCGTGAGGTGGTCGATCGAGACGTCGTGGTTGCGCAGCACAGCGGAGATGTCGCGGACGATGCCGGGATGGTCGTTTCCGATCACCTGCAGCGTGAGCGCGCGGGCCGGGGCTCTCGGCGGCTCTTCGGCGCCGGGGTGCACCGTGACCTTGAGTAGACCCTCGAGCTCGGTGAGCGCCGCCCGCAGCTCCTCGGCGCGCTCGGCGGGGACCGACACCTCGATGATGCCGGCGAAGGCGCCCGACAACTCGGCGAGCTGGCTGTTCTCCCAATTCCCGCCGTGGTCTCCGACGACGTCCGCGACCGCCGCCACGAGTCCTGACCGGTCGTCGCCGACCACGGTGAGCACGAACGTCGTCATGCGTTCACTGTAGCGAGCGGGCGGGGCGGCCACCCGGAGTGCGCCCACCCATCGCGCGCTCCGCCGCCATCGCGGTCTCAGGCTCTGCCCTCGCAGCATCCGTCGAGCGATCGCAGCACGCATCACCTCGGTGAGCACAGCGCTCACCAGGGTGACGACCGCGTTCGCAGAACGCTCCGCCGGGACCGACGGCCCTACCCGAATTGTGCTGTAACCGGTCCTAGCCAGCGGCTCCGCGACCCGATAGATTCCGATCAACGGCCTCCCCCAGGGCCTGCCCCCTCGCACGTCGTCGTGCGCGAGGACTCCTGCCGGAGGTGTTCGTTTCCAGCGCAGTGAGAGGGGTACGACCGATGAAGTTCACCCGCCAACCCACGCGATGGCGCAAGCGCACGCTCGCCGCAGCAGGAGCCCTCCTGCTCGGCGCGTCGCTGATGAGCGCCACCGCAGCAGCCGCCGAGGACGACCCCCGCGAGGGGCTCGCTCCCGGATACTTCGACGCCGGCCTCGCCGCGAGCAACATCGAGCTGCTCGCAAGCCTCCCCCGCGTCGCTCCGTTCGACGCCCCTCCGGGCAACTTCGGCTTCGTCAACTCCGACCTCGCCTTCACCGGCGACCACGCCGTCGTCGGCAACTTCAACGGCTTCCAGGTCTACGACGTGACGGATGCCGCGGCCCCGACGCTGCGGAACTCGTTCGTGTGTCCCGGCGGCCAGGGTGACGTATCGGTCTACGGGAACCTGCTGTTCATGTCGGTCGAAGAGACCCGCGGCCGCATCGACTGCGGGACGCAGGGAGCACCCGGGGCCGTCAACCTCGAGCGGTTCCGCGGCGTGCGCATCTTCGACATCACCGACATCGACAACCCGGTGCAGCTGCCGGGCGTGCAGACCTGCCGCGGCTCGCACACGCACACGCTCGTCACCGATCCCGACGACCCTGCGAACATCTACATCTACAACTCGGGCACATCGAACGTGCGTTCGCCGCTGGAGCTCGCCGGGTGCGAGAGCGTGTCGTCGAACACGCAGGCGCCCATCACGGAGGGCAACCCCACGCAGTGGCGGATCGACGTCATCAAGGTGCCGCTCGCAGCACCAGCGACCGCGGCGATCGTGAACCAGCCGCGCATCTTCTCCGACCCCGACACCGGCGCCTTCAACGGTCTGCAGAACACGTTGTCCGGCACGCTGCACCCGTCGGGCACGCCCTACAGCCCGTTGCCGAACACCAACACGTGCCACGACATCACGGCCTACCCCGAGATCGGCCTGGCCGCCGGTGCGTGCCAGGGCAACGGCATCCTGATCGACATCTCCGACCCGGCGAACCCGGTGCGGCTGGATGCGGTCTCCGACCCGAACTTCTCGTACTGGCACTCCGCGACGTTCAACAACGACGGCACCAAGGTCATCTTCACCGACGAGTGGGGCGGCGGCACGTCAGCGCGCTGCCGTGAGACCGATCAACCCCAGTGGGGCGCCGACGCCCTGTTCGACATCGTCGACGGCAAGCTGCAGTTCGCGAGCTACTACAAGCTCCCGGCCGTGCAGACCACGCAGGAGAACTGCGTCGCCCACAACGGGTCGATCGTTCCGGTGCCCGGTCGCGACATCCTCGTGCAGGCCTGGTACCAGGGCGGCGTCTCGGTGATCGACTTCACCGACACCGCGAACCCGGTCGAGATCGCCTACCTCGACCGCGGCCCGATCGACGAGCCCAATGCGACCGGGTTGAATCTCGGCGGCTACTGGTCGACGTACTGGTACAACGGCAATGTGCTCGGCAGCGAGATCGCGCGCGGCTTCGAGACGCTCGGGCTCACGCCGAGCGCGATGATGTCGGCGAACGAGATCGCGGCGGCCGGTGAGATCCAGCTGAGCGAGTTCAACGCCCAGCTGCAGACGACGCTCGTGCACGCGCCGAGCTTCGCTGTCGTGCGCTCCTACGTCGACCAGGCGGAGCGCGCAGGGACGCTCACGGGCAAGGCGCTGAGCGAGGTGCGCGGGCACCTCGACAAGGCCGAGGCGCTCGCCGCCAAGGGCAATGACCAGTCGGTCCTCGACCACCTGGCCAATGCTGCGCGCAAGTCGGGTGCGGCTGCCGATTCCGACCTGGCGCAGGCGATCGCTGCACTGGCGGGCACCTTCAGCTGAGGCGACGCCCGCGGCCACCGGGCCGCACACCGGATGCCCCCGCGATCCACGGATCGCGGGGGCATCCCTCGTCTCGCGGCGGACCTGCCGGGCGATCCCCGTGGGGATCAGCCCTCGCGCTCGGCGAGGAGCTCCTTCATGCGGGCGATCTCGATGCCCTGGTCGGCCTCGACATGCCGGGCGAACGCATCGATGTCGGACTCCTGGCCGCCGGCCTCCGCGTAGAGCTCGGTCACCATCTGTATCGCGCCCTCGTGGTGCCGGATCATGTACGCGAGGAAGAGCCGCTCGAACTCCTCGCCGTCGGCTGCCTCGAGCTCGGCGAGCTCGTCATCGGTGAGGAGTCCGGGCATCGACTCCGCGCTGTGCGCGTGGGAGTCGTCCGGATCGCGCACGGGTTCGCCCCGTGTCTGCAGCCAGGTCTCGAGCTGGGTGATCTCGTCGGTCTGGCTCACGTTCATGCGCTCGGCGAGCAGGCGGATGTCTTCGTCCGTCGTGCGCTCGTCGACGTAGCCGGTCATCTGGATCGCCTGCGAGTGGTGGTGGAGCATGTCGCGCACGAAGAGCACGTCCTGCTCGACGTACGTCGGCGAGCCGAGTCCGGCCGCCTCCTCCGGGGACAGTGTCCGGTTCGGCTCGCCCGGAGCGCCCAGCTGCACGACAGGACTCGTCGGCAGCGGCGCTGCCTCTTCAGGCTCTGCCGTGCAGGCGGAGAGCCCGACGATGAGGAGCGCGGCGGCACCGAGCGAGACCAATCGGGTCGGCGTCGACATGATCGAACCTCTCGTAGGGGGGTTGCTCCATCATGCGCGGCCGAGCGGCCGGAAGCGAGCGACGGAAACAGAAAGTTAACGATTTCTGTAGCGGTGGCTGATGCGGCACCGATACGTTCCATTCATATAACTGCATACGCATGCAGTATGCGAAGTGCGATCGGTGTCGCCCCCAGACGGCGCGGAATGCACTTCGGCCTGAGGAACAAACCGACATATCGATGATGCAATGCTGATTTGGAAGGCCATCCCCGCATGACGACACGATCTCCCCACAGATCACACTGGAGGACCCGCACGCTCGCCGCTGTCGGCGCGCTGGCGCTCGGATTCTCCATGATGACGGCGACCGCGGCGCTCGCCGATGTCCCGGACTCCGACCCCCGAGAAGGCCTGGCCGCCGGCCTGCACGACGCGGAGCAGGCGGCGAGCAACATCGCCCTCCTGTCGGCGCAGCAGAAGACCTCGCCGTTCACCACCAACTCCGACCTGGCCTTCACCGGCGACTACGCGATCGCCGGGAACTACTACGGCTTCCAGATCTACAACATCTCCGACCCGGCGGCCCCGACCCTCGACGGCACCTTCGTCTGCCCCGGCGGCCAGGGCGACGTCTCGGTCTTCGGCGACCTGCTGTTCATGTCGGTCGAGTCCGGCCCCGGCCGCCTCGACTGCGGCACCGTCTCGGTGCCCGCGACCGACCCGCAGACCTTCCGTGGCGTGCGCGTGTTCGACATCTCCGACATCACGAGCCCGGTGCAGGTCGCCGCGGTCCAGACGTGCCGCGGATCGCACACCCACACCGTCGTGGAAGACCCCGACGACGCCGAGAACGTGTACGTCTACGTGTCGGGCACCGCGGGCGTCCGCACGACGACCACGGCGCTCGAAGGCTGCGTCAACCCGACGAACGCCAACACCGAGGCGGCCTACCTGGACGCCAACGGCAACCCGATCGACACCGCCCGCTTCCAGGTCGAGGTCATCAAGGTTCCGCTCGCCGACCCGGCCTCCGCGGCCGTCGTGAACGAGGCGCGCCTGTTCGTCGCCGAGAGCGGCAGCCCTGCGGGCCTGTGGCCGGGCGGCAGCCACGGCGAAGGGCTCCAGAGCACTTCCGCAACGGATGCGTGCCACGACATCACGGCCTACCCCGAGATCGGCCTCGCGGCCGGCGCGTGCGAGGGCAACGGCATCCTGATCGACATCAGCGACCCGGTGAACCCGGTGCGCCTGGATGCCGTGACCGACCCGCGGTTCGCGTACTGGCACTCGGCGACGTTCAACAACGACGGCACCAAGGTCGTCTTCACCGACGAGTGGGGCGGCGGAAGCTCGCCGCGCTGCCGCGCGGAGGACCCGAAGAACTGGGGCGCCAACGCGATCTTCGACATCGTGGACGGCAAGCTGCAGTTCGCGAGCTACTACAAGATGCCGGCGATCCAGACGGCGCAGGAGAACTGCGTCGCGCACAACGGCTCACTCATCCCGGTGCCCGGACGCGACATCATGGTGCAGGCCTGGTACCAGGGCGGCCTGTCGGTGTTCGACTTCACCGACAGCGCCAACCCGGTCGAGATCGCGTACTTCGACCGCGGCCCGAACGACGCGACGCGTCTCGTGACGGGCGGCTACTGGTCGACGTACTGGTACAACGGCAACGTCTTCGGCAACGAGATCGGCCGCGGGTTCGACAGCCTCGCACTGCAGCCGAGCGCGCAGCTGAGCGCCAACGAGATCGCCGCCGCGGGCGAGTACACGGTCGACCTGTTCAACGCACAGGCCCAGCCGCGGTACGAGCACGCGCCCAGCTTCTCGGTGGTGCGGTCGTACGTCGATCAGGCTGAGCGCGCAGGAACGCTCACGGGCACGGCCCTGACCGATGTGCGCGGGCACCTCGACAAGGCAGAGATGCTCGCCGCCAAGGGCAACAACCAGTCGGTCGTCGACCACCTGGCCAACGCCGCGCGCAAGTCGGGCCTGGCGGCCGAGTCCGACCTGGCACAGGCGATCGCTGCCCTCACGGGCACGTTCAGCTGACGCCTGACCTCTCCGGACGCTGCCCGGTGACTTCGGTCGCCGGGCAGCGTCGCGTTTCCGGGCGGCGGGGGGCGCGAGCCGTCAGCGCGGTCTGAGCTCGTCGGTCACCGGGAACGGCACGCGGAAGCGCTCCGGATCGGCGCCGACGACGGATGCCGCGCCGAACTCGTCGGCGACGACGGTGATCCCCCGCGCGCTGACCTCGGCGATGCGCACGGGTCGCTCCGCACCGTCCGGGAGGCACAGCGTCCACTGATCGGCGAGGTAGCCGATTCCGAGCTCGTCGAGCAGCTCCTCGCCGGTCAGCCAGTCGATGGCGCCGTCGTCTTCGGCCGACGTGCGTTCCCGCCCGAGCAGGTCGAAGACGCGGAAGCCCTCGCCGTCGGCGAGCATCCATCCCAGCAGCTCACCGTCGGCACGACGATGTTCGATCCAGTCCAGGGGCAGCACGGCATCCGAGCGTAGCGACTGACCGCGCATGCGTCACAACCGCGTTCTCCACAACCGGCGCTTTCCGCGGGCCCCGGCGGCAGCATCCCGCTACCATCCCCTCAGGGGCCAAGCGTGGGGGACGCGCGGTCCGGACTCTTGGGGGAGTCGTATGGCCACATTCAACACAGGTCCCGCGCGGCCGTCCGCGCGGGTGCGCCGCCGGCGCCTGTTCGTGGGCGTCGCCGGCGCCGTCGTCGTGCTCGCCGCCATCGGCGGTATTGTGGCGGCGATCGGATTCGCGCGGGCCGGCGTCGAGAGTCGCGAACCGGATGCCGCGGTCGTCACACACGCCGCCTCGCCCGACGCGACGCCCGTTCCCGAACAGACCCCGCTCACGCCCGAGGAGCAGCTGCTGGGCACGGCCACGGATCCCGCCGCCTGCGCGGTGAGCTTCACCGGCGACGGCATCGGCGACGCCCCGATGCTCCAGACGCAGGGCGCCCTGTATACGGGCCTGCCGATTCCCGCGCGCGACGGGCTCGTTTTCGCCGGGTGGTACGCGACGCCGGCGGATGCCGCAGCCTTCGCCATCCCGGGACGCGTGAACGGGTCCGAACCCGTCGTGTGCACCGACCGCCGTGTGACGCTCCACGGCGCGTGGATGAGCCCCGAGCAGAACGCGGCGGAGGACGCCCGCATCCCGATCCTCATGTACCACCAGTTCACCGCCGACCCCGAGGGCGAGAGCGGATGGCTGCGCGGCAACTACGCGTACATCGGCGACTTCGACGCGCACGTGAACCACATCGCGACGACGGGCTTCTACCTGCCGACCTGGGACGAGCTGTCGGCCTTCATCGACGGGCGGCTGTTCCTGCCGAACCACTCGGTGATCGTCACCGACGACGACGCCGACCAGACGTGGTTCGACCTCGCCGTGCCGGTGGTCTCCACGTACAAGGTGCTCGCGACATCGTTCATGATCACGGCGTACCGGCAGGATCCGCCGCCGAACATGTACGTGCTGCGCCGGTCGCACACCCACGACATGCACCGCGCGGGCGCCAACGGCGACGGTCTCATCACAAACCTCGGCGTGCCCGAGATCGTCGCCGACATGGAGGCCTCGTACGGCGTGCTCGGCGTCAAGGAGATCATGGCCTACCCGTTCGGCCACTACAGCGATACCGCCAAGGAAGGCCTCCGACAGGCGGGCTGGGAGATGGCACGCACCATCGAGCCCGGCTACGTCACGATCGGCACCGACAAGCTCGCGCTGCCGACGGTGCGCATCAACTACGGCATGGGCCTCGACGCGCTGGTGAACCTCATCGGCTGAGGCGAGACTGCGGCACACCGCGCAATACCGGTTCGAATTAAGTCTTGTCAAGGTTTTCGGGACCAAAGTCTTCCGATCGACGGGCGGCCGCAGTACATTTACAGGGCGCAGGGGAGTTCGAACCCGAATCGAGCGATCCCACGACCCGACAACCCGGCCGGGTCTGCGCACTGGGGTGGAATGGCCTGCTCGGCATGCCGTCGTGCGGGCTTCTGGGGAAGTACATGTCTGCTAGGGACGCGTCATCGTGCGCGCGGTGGACCGCGGCCTGAAGCCGACCGCGATCGAAGCGGCGCCGACGGGCGCCGGAGGAGTGACCCGAACGCTCCTTCGACGCCCAACTCCGACGCGCCCGATTCTGGATGTCCTCCCCGACGCGATCGCCCCTCGCGCGCAGCCGTCGCTGGAGCGCCGCCACCTCTGGGAGCGGCGCTACCGGCGACGGCTGATCGCGACCGATGTGGTCTGCATCACCGCGGCCGCCGCCGCAGCGATCGTCTTCGAGATCGCCGGGGGCGTGCCCTTCGCACAGCTCGCCGGGCCCGCCCGCATCGGACTCTTCGTCATCTGCGCGTGGATGACGCTCCTGGCGCTCGCCCGCACGCGGGAGCCCTCCGTGGTGGGCTCGGGGGCCGCCGAGTACATGCGCATCGGGCATGCGACGGGCTTCGCGTTCGGCATCCTGTCGACCGTCTTCATCCTCGCGCAGCTGCCCGGACTGCGCGCGCAGCTCATCATCGCGCTGCCCGTGGGCCTCGTCGCCCTCGTGCTGAGCCGCTGGCTCTGGCGCAGGTGGCTGATCCACGAGCGCGAACGCGGCGAGTGCGTCTCGCGAGTCCTCGTCGCGGGCACACGCGACGACGTCGAGTACGTCATCGAGAAGCTCGTGCACGACCCTCATCACGCCTACCTCGTGATCGGGGCGACGACGACGGACGGCGTGTTCGAGCCGATCGACATCGAGGATCATCTCTACCCCGTGATCGGGTCGATCCGTTTCACGGCGGCCTACGGACGCGAGGCCGGTGCCGACACCATCATCGTTGCGAGCACCCCGGACGACGACCGCGACTTCGTTCGGCGGCTGGGGTGGGAGCTGGAGGGCAGTGCGGCCGAGCTGGTGCTGTGCAACCGGCTCACCGACGTGGCAGGACCCCGATTGTCGCTGCGGCCACTCGATGGGCTGCCGCTCGTGCAGGTGAAGATCCCCGAGTTCGAGGGCGGCATCCACGCCATCAAACGGGGGATGGATGTGGTGCTGTCACTCCTCGCCCTTGTCCCGATCGCGCTCATCGCGCCGTTCGTGGCCATCGCCATCAAACTCGACTCGCGCGGCCCGGTGCTGTTCCACCAGCTGCGGGTCGGCCGCGACGGCCGCCAGTTCTCGATGCTCAAGTTCCGCACCATGGTCGTCGACGCCGAGGAGCGGCGCGCTGAGTTGCTCGCCCGGAACGACGGCGCAGGACCGCTGTTCAAGGTGAAGCGCGACCCGCGGATGACGCGCGTGGGCGCGATCCTGCGCAGGTTCTCGATCGACGAGCTGCCGCAGTTCGTCAACGTGCTGCGCGGTGACATGAGCATCGTCGGCCCTCGCCCGCCGCTTCCGAGCGAGGTGACATCGTACGACGGCAGCGTGTACCGCCGGCTCTACATCAAGCCCGGTATCACCGGGCTCTGGCAGATCAGCGGTCGCAGCGACCTTTCGTGGGCCGACAGCGTGCGCCTGGACCTGCGCTACGTCGAGAACTGGTCGATCGCCACCGACGTCATGATCATGTGGCGTACGGCGAAAGTCATGATCGCACCGAAGGGGGCCTACTGATGCTCCCTCAGAAGACTTGGCCGGCGACAATGGCGTCGCCGGCCGCCAACAGCTGGATCCGCGGTCGTCACCCGCCGCTGCCCGTCAGGTGCACACTGGCGCTGGCATCAACGGTGGACGCCCGTTCCCCAAGCGGGCGTGACCGCGGGTCCTTAACACCGGCGCCCGGGCGGCGGAGACGGCGCGACGTGTACATTCCGATAATGGAATGCCGGGCCGTCAGTCAGCTCGACACTACTCGCACCTTGGAGAACTCGACCGCCTGGTTCGACGCGTAGTCCTTGAAAAGGCGGAGCCAGGGTCCCCTGGCGTCCGATTCCGCGAGCTTGGCCTCGATCGGTTCACCGCCGTCGGCGGTGGCGAGCATCCGGCCGTCGGACACGTCGATCCGAATCCGCACCGGGTCGCCTGCCGTCGGCGCGTCGACACTTCCCGCAGCCAGGTCGGGCCCGGTGACGCCGCGCTTGCAGCGAGCGAGGGCGATCGTGCCGTCGGCGTGAAGCGAGAACTGATAGCCGTCGGCGTCGCCCCGCCCGCCCTGCCCTCCCGGCGCGTCGCCGTTCAAGGCGAACACCACGCCGGCGGCGCCGCGGGGAGGAACGGCATCCGGCCAGACGATCGTCAGATCCAGACGGCTCAGCGCCCCTCCTGGAACGGCCAATGAACCCATCAGGTAGCTGGTCGGATCCATCTGCTGGATGCGGAGGGCTGCCCGGTCCGGGACGAACGAGGGTTGAGAAGACCAGCCGAGCGCGGCGATCGCCGTAGGAAGATCGCCGGGCGCTCGTCGGCCGGTGGCGAAGGTGTCCCGGTCGGCACGCCTGCCGTCGACGAGGTAGCCCACGTTGGAGCACATCAGCCCGGCGACTCCGAGGCCCGCGAGCCGTTCCACATCGTCGTGGAACCGCACCTCCCAGCACATCAGCGGGATCCCCGTGGCCACGACCTGCCTGATCACTTCGTCCGGCATCGACACCGGCACGCCCAGGATGTCGAAAGTCGTCGCGAACTCATCCAGCCGATCGATCTGTTCCACGTCGAAGTATCCCCACGCGCAATAGCCTCTCTCCTTCGCAGCGCGCACCTGTGAGGCCGGCGCCCACTGCTTCCAGACGAAGCGCTGCGTCGCCCGGGGCTGAGCATCGAGGGTGTCCAGGAGCTGAAGCGTGTTCGTCCCCTGCTTGTCCTCGATGAACACCAGCGTGTCCGGGCCGATCTCCCGCAGGACGTCCTCGAGCCTCGAGACGGGCTCCAGAGGAGTGTTGACGCCCAGCCAGCTCCTGGCGTCCACAGAACGTGCGCTCACCTCGCTCCAGGTCATGTCGGCGATCTTCCTGTCGACACCCAGCACGCGTTCTCCGGACAGATCGTGGTGACAGATCAGCACGCCGTCCGAGGTCGAGCACACCGAGATCTCGATCGCCTCGGCGCCCGCCTGCAGCGAGTTCCGATAGGCGGCGAGAGTGTGCTCCGGCCAGTTGTCGCCGCTGCCGCGGTGACCGACGTAGAACCTCGGCCGGCTGATGAGCTCGCGGACGTCGAGCGGGATGGGTGCGCGCGAGGGTGAGGGCGCGCCCGAAGGAGAGGGAGAAGCGGGGATCGCCTGGGACGGGCTCCTGCTCGCGCGGGGCGGCGCAGAGCAGCCGGCCAGGACCACGGTCGACAGCCCGCCGATGAGGAAGCCACGCCGCGACATCGGAGACGGGGCCATCGCTTCACCTCCCGTTGTTCCCTGGCGCCCCGGCCGCCGAGGCGCTGCCGTCTCGGCGATCTGCGGGCTCTACGGCACCGCCGTGTAGGTGAGCGTCAGTGTCGGGCGATACGACGCGTTGGCGGCCTCTCGCGACCAGATCCGCACGTTGTCCGTCCCCGCTGTGCTCGACATCCGCATCGTGATCGTCTGACCCGACAGCCCTGCGAGATCGGCTGCCCGGATGACCACGGCGTAAGCGGTGTTGGTGGCGCCGGCACCCGCCAGCTGACCGATCACACCGGACGAGGTCTGCGTGATACGGCTGTTCCACGTCATGGTCGCCTCATCCCATGGCCCGGACATCAGGTGGAGCACATGGGTGTCGGCGGAGGCCGCGGTGGAGTCGGTGGACGTTCGCACCGACAGTGAGGCGGACGCCAGCTGCATCCCTGCCGGTGCGGCAGGAAGCGCAAACGACATGAACGACTCGATACCCGTGGTGAACCGGGACGACAGCTGGTTGGTCGTGCCGTACATCCCCGCGGCGTTGCTCGCGGCGACCATGGTGTCGGCGCTGGTCACGACTGCCTGCACGACGGGGGGCACGACCGGTGGAGTGATGGTCGCCGAGACGGCGGACGAAGCCGCGCTCACGTTGCCGGCGGCATCCCGCGCGGTCACCCGGTAATACCAGGTGCCCGTCGGACGCCCGCTGTCGGTGTACGAGGGGTTGGTGACGTCGGACAGCCGGGACGACGAGTCGGCCGTGAAGTCCGCAGCCGTCCCGCGGTAGACCGTGTAGCCGGTCACACCGCTGTCGTCGGTGGATGCGCTCCAGGTGAGCCCGACGTCGGCGTTGCCCGTGACGGACGCACTGAGACCCGTCGGCACCGAAGGCGCCTCCGTGTCGGGGCCGGCGACGGGTGTGAAGGTGAGCTTCACGGACGGACGGTATGTCGCCGACGTCGCTTCCGCCGACCAGAGCCGGAGGTTGTCAGCGCCCGCGCTCGACATCCGGAGGGTCACGGTCTGGCCGAGGGCCGATGCGAGAGGGCCCGTGGTCAGCGCGGCGGTGTAGGCGGTGTTGGTGGCCGTCGCGCCGGTGAGACTGCCCAGGACCCCCGATGTGGCGGTCAGCGGGCGGTTGTTCCAGGTCACTGTGGCCTCCGTCCACGCTCCGGACATCAGACGGAACTCGTGCGCGCCCACGGAGGCCGCCGTGCCGTCGGTCGACGTGCGGACCGAGAGGACGGCGCCCGTGAGAGCGGTGCCCGCGGGAGCCGCCGGAAGCGGGACGGCGAGGAACGACTCGATCGCACCGCCGGTGCCGCGCGACGAAAGTTGATTCGACGTGCCGTAGAGCGTCGTCGGGGACGACTGCGCGACCATGGCGTCGTCGGTGATCGGCACCGTGATCTCGACCGGGGTGCCGCCGTTGGCGAGGATGGTCGCGTAGACGCTCGCAGACGCCGCGCTCACGTTGTTCTCCGCGTCCCGCGCCGTCACCTTGTAGTACCAGACGCCCGCTGTCCGGCCGTTGTCCGTGTACGACGGCGTCGTCACGTCGGCGATCTTCGAGGAGGCGTCCGGCGCGAAGCCCGCACTCGTCCCCCGGTACACGGTGTAGCCGGTCACGCCGACGTCGTCCGCCGCGGGCGACCAGGTGACGGTCACGTTCGCGTTGCCGGCGACGGAGGTCGCGAGCCCGGTCGGCACCGTCGGCGCCTGCGTGTCCGGGCCGGAGGCGGGCGTGAAAGTCAGCCGCAACGATGGCCGGTACGCCGTCGACGCCTCCGCGGACCACAGGCGGATGTTGTCGCTGTTCGTGCCCGACATGCGGAGGGTCACCGTCTGCCCCAGGAAGGACGACAGTCCGTCGGCGCCGAGGCTGACGGTGTAGGCGGCGTTGAGCGCTGTCGCACCCGTGAGAGTGCCCAGCACGCCGGTCGCGGTCGTGGTCGGACGGTTGTTCCAGTTGACGGCGCCCTCCGTCCAGGCGCCTGTCACCAGGCGGAACTGAGGAGAGTCCGTCGTCGCGGCGGTGCTGTCGTTCGATGTGCGGACCGACAACACGGCGCTCGTCAGCACCGTGCCTGCCGGCGCGGCCGGCAGCTGCAGTCGGATGAACGACTCGATCGTTCCGTTGGTGCCCCGCGCCGACAGCTGGTTCGACGAGCCGTACAGGGTCGTCGGGGCCGCCTGCGCGACCATCGCGTCCTCGGTGGGCGTGAGGGTCACCTCGACCGCCTGCGAAGGCGGCTGGATGGTCACCGACGCGGACGATGGAGCGCTGACGTTGCCTGCGGCATCCTGTGCGGTCACTTTGTAGTGCCACGTGCCGGCGGCACGCCCCGTATCCACGTGACCCGGCGTCGTGACCTCCGCGATCCGGCTGCCGGCGCTCGGCGTGAAGTCCGCGACGAGGCTCCGGTACACCACGTAGGAGGTGACGCCGCGGTCATCGGTCGAGGCGTTCCACGAGAGCGTCACGGTGGTTCCGCTGGACAGCGTCGCCGTGAAGCCGCCGGGTGAGCTCGGGGCGGTCACATCCGGCGGGACGATCGTCAGCGTCGCGGTGTCCGAGGGCTGACTGACGTTGCCGGCCGCATCTCGCGCGACGACGCGATAGTAGTGTGCGCCCGCGGAGAGTCCGCTCTCGCTGAACGAGGTGCTGCCGACCGTGCCGACCAGCGTTCCGTCGGCGATGGCGAAGCCCGCGGCATCCCCCCTGTAGACCAGGTAGTCGATCACATCGACGTTGTCCGCGGACGGCGCCCACGTGACGGTCGCGCCATTCGCCCCCGCCTGCGTGGCAGCCGGGCTGGCGGGTGCCGTCGGGGCGTCGATGTCGGTGACGAGGAGCTGCCTGGGCGCCGACGGGAGGCTCTCGTTCTCGGCGCCGTCGACCGCGGTCACCCGGTAGTAGTAGGTACCCAGCGCGGGAGCGTCCTCGAGGTACGAGGTCGTCGCCGTGGTCGCGACGAACGAGTCGGCGTCGGGGGTGAAGTCGGCCGACGTACCCCGGTAGACGCGGTACTCCAGCACGCCGGTGTTGTCGGCGGATGCCGTCCACGACACGGCCACGCCGCCGGAGCCGTGGGTGGCGGTGAGCCCGGACGGCGTGCTCGGGGACGCGACGTCCTGTACACCGAGCGCGTAATGGCGGGCGATCTCGTTGGCACTCAGGCCGCCGTTGTACACGGCGAACTCGTCCAGCGCCCCGCGGAAGTAGAAGTTCGAGGTCGCGCCGGGCCAGCTGCTGAGGTTGCCGCCGCCGATCCGCCAGTAGCCGCTCGCCGTATCCGCGCCGGTCACGCTGCTCTGGGCGACGAGCACGCCGTCGACGTAGAGCTTCCGGCCGGAGGAGTCCAGGACCCCCACCGCGCTGTGCCACGTGCCGTCGGCGTAGCCGAGCGGACTGCTCACGACTGCCGCGGAACCGGCCCATGAGCCGAAGACGAGATTGCCGCCCGCGGTCATGTACAGGTGCTTGTCGTAGTTCGTGCCGTTGCCGGTCTGTGCGTTCTCGAATCCGAACAGCTTGCCGCCGGCGGTCGTCGTGTTGAACCAGATCTCAGCCGTGAAGGCCGCCGGGGGCGTGAGCGTGGCCTGCGTGGCGACCGTGCCCTGCTGCGTGCCGGGGGTCGTCACCGCCGTGTCGCCGGGGATGATGCCCGGCTGACCCTTGGTGACGCCGGTCCGGTACGTCCCGGGGTAGGTGCCGAAGCGGCCGGCGTCGGCGGCAGTGGTGCCCGATGCTTCGCCGAGGCGCCAGTAGAGCGTCGGGTCTGTGACGAAGACGCGTGTGCCGTAAGCATCCGCGGGAGCGTGGTTGAGATCGAGCTCTCGGCCCGCCGCCTCGTAGTGGTCGGCCACGTCGCCCGCGCCGAGCGCCGACGAGTAGACGGCGGTCTCGTCGATCGTGCCCGCGAAGAAGTTGCTCGTCGGGCGGTTCGGCCAGCCGGAGAGGTTGTCTCCGCCGACGTGCCACACCCCGTAGTAGGACTGGGCGGCCGCGTTCGAGTTCTGCGCCACGCGGACTCCGTCGACATACAGCGCCATACCCCCCGCGCCCTGCGTGCCCACGACGTGGTGCCACGACCCGTCGTTCAGCGCGCCGAGCGAGGTCAGGGTCACGGTCGAGCCGGTGTAGGCGCCGAAGACCACCCGGCCCGTATTGGTCATGTAGAGGTGCCGGTCGTAACTGCCGCTGAGCACCGTCGCCCCGCTGTCGGTGCGCGGGCGACCGCTTCCGAATCCGACGATCTTGCCGCCTCGAGTGGTCGTCGTCCTGATCCACGTCTCGACGCTGTACGTCGTCGTCGCCGGGGCCAGTCCCTGGTGCCAGACGTAGTCATCGCCTCCGTCGAAGCCGAGTGATCCGCTCGGGTCGCCGGTGACGGGTGTGTCGGCCGAGTTCGCCGCGCCGTTCTCGAGCAGGCCCCCTTGGCGGCTGGTGTTCGTCGTCGCCGCGGAGCCGTCCTGCAACCACGAGCCCGAGGTGTTCCCCTGCCAGTAGATCGCCGGCGCGTCGGAACGGACGGATGCCGCGTAATCGGCCTCCGGTGCGACCGCAGTGGCGGTCGCCACCTGCGAGAGCACCGAGCTGTTCGTGCCGTCTGTCGCTCGCACACGGTAGGTGTAGGTCTCCCCCGCGACCACATCGGTGTCGACGAACGTCACCTGCGGGCGATTCCACCACACCGAAGACGCGGCACCGCTCCAGATCGGGCTCGACGAGTTGTTGCGGAAGACCTGGTACGTGAGGTTCGAGTCGTCGTCGTCCACCGAGGTGCGGATCCGGACGTCGATCGACCCGCTGCTCTGAGCGACCGCCGACACCGTCGGCGCCGGCGGATTGCCGGTGTCGGTGGTCCCGAAGCGCGTCAGGTGGTCCTGCGGCGCACCGTTGATCGTCGTGAAGTCACCGCCGCTCCACATGAACTGCTGCCCGGTCGACCTGCCGGTCGCGATGACGAGCGCGCGCGGGCCGATGTTCTCGCCGATGCCGTCGTTCGATTTGGGGTCCCACGCGAAATGCGAGCCGTCGGCCGCGCTCTGCGCGAGGAAGTAGTGACGCGTGCCGTCCTGCTGCGCATTCACCGACCCGCAGTCGTGGCCGTGGCTCACGGAGTAGAGGGTCGTCTGATACTGCACTGTCATCTGAGTGGCGCCGAGGCACGTGTCGCGCCACAGCTGGTCGCCCGTCGCCCACGAGAACGCCGCGCGTCCGTCGAAGACTCCGCCGCCGGTGCCCTCGTTCGAGATGTAGAACCTGCCGTCGTCGGCGCTGAAGATGTGCTTGGTCACCGAGTTGTTCGCGATGAACCCGGCCGGATAGGTGCGGATGTTCGCACCTGTCACCGCGTCGACGATCGCGATCGAGTGCGAGGACGCGCCGTTGACCGAGAAGAAGTCTCCGCCGATCGCGACCTTGGCGCCGTCGGGCGAGACGCCGATCCCTCGGCCGATGTCGTCGACGTTGGCCGTCCACGGAAGCAGAGCGCCGGTCGTGACGTCCACCGCGGCGAACCGCTGGCGCGCCTCACCGCCCACGGTGAGGAACATGCCGCCGAAGTACATCGTCGTCCCCTTCACGGCGATCGTGTGCACGATCGAGGAGATGCTGGGGAGGCGGAGGCCGGTGACGGTGCACGTGCGAACGTCGATCTGCGCGATGCGACCCGTGGACACCCCTCCGACGTTCGAGAAGTTGCCGCCGATGAACACCGTGTTGCCGTCGGGCGCTGCGGTGGCCGCATAGACCGCCGGCGTTCCGCCGGCCAGTGAGAGACTCAGCTGGCAGCCGTCGGGGTCGCCTGTCTCGGCGTCGAGGATCGCGAGGGCGTTCACGGCGACCGGCGAACCCGAACCTCCGTCAGGAGGACGCAGCTCGCTGAACGTGCCCCCCGCCACGACCTTGCCGGCCGACTGCGCGAGCGCATACACCGTTCCGTCGGTCTGCCACGTCGGCAGGTCGTCGGCGCTGAACTGAACGCCGGGCGACAGAGCCGCGGCCGGTTCAGGCGGCGTGACCGCGACGAGGCCGACGACCAGCGCCGAGGCTACGACGACACCTGCCCAGACACGTGAGACCATTGGTCACACCCCCACTGCCCACAGGCGTAGCCGTGGGCCCTCCCAGATGCACCGCCGGGTTCCCAGTCGTCGAGTTCGGACGCTTCCCAGGCGCGTCTCTCGGCATTCGGGACGATGCTAGGCACACTGTACGCCTCCGTTCGGGCTTTGTCTCCAGGGAATCTGCGGTGCAGCATCCGGCGCGTGATGAGGCCTGCGCCTCCGCCGAAACGCAGAGCGGGTGCGCTCGTTCGAACGGTCTATTCCGCACGACGCGCTTGCGTTGTATGGTGTGCGCGAGAACGTCCCTCGCCGGCAGGTGAGGGACGCTGGCGGCCGTCGAACCCGAAAC